>JANPKZ010000302.1:0-9905 GCA_031426295.1 Saprospiraceae bacterium | reverse complement strand
GCACACTCAAGGTCCCATTTGTCAAACACTGCTTTGACTTCTGCTTCGCGTCCTTTCTCAACCACAACAAGCATCCGTTCCTGGCTTTCGGAGAGAAGTATTTCCCATGCTGCCATATGCATTTGCCGGGTAGGCACAAGATCCAGATTGATGATCATGCCTGTTCCTGATTTTGCACTCATTTCTGAGGTTGAACATGTAATGCCCGCAGCACCCATGTCCTGCATGCCGATGACAGCACCTGTTTTAATGACCTCAAGTGTCGCTTCGAGCAACAATTTTTCCTGGAATGGATCACCCACCTGAACGGCAGGTAAATCCTCTGCAGAATCTTCTGTCAGGTCCGCGGATGCAAACGTAGCGCCATGGATTCCATCACGACCAGTTGCAGAACCTACGATAAACACAGGATTTCCCGGCCCATCTGCACGCGCAGAAATGGTTTCTCCGATTTTGACAATGCCTACTGACATGGCATTGACGAGGATATTTTGCTGATAACTGGGATCGAAATACACTTCACCACCTACCGTTGGAACTCCCAGGCAGTTGCCATAGTCCCCAATTCCACTGACCACACCTTTGATCAGATGTTGCATGTGTTTGTTGTGGGGATCTCCAAAACGTAATGAATTAAGAGCTGCTATAGGCCGTGCCCCCATGGTAAAGATGTCCCGATGAATACCTCCAACGCCGGTTGCTGCACCTTGGTAAGGTTCAAGGGCAGAAGGGTGGTTGTGGGATTCTATTTTGAAAGCGCATGCCAGGCCACCCCCTATGTCAACCAATCCGGCGTTTTCTTCACCGGCAGCGACTAGAAGGCGACCTCCATCTCGGGGCAGGGTCTTCAAATATTTGATGGAGTTCTTGTAGGAGCAGTGTTCGCTCCACATGACTGAGTATATGCTAAGCTCAGTAAAATTCGGCTCGCGGCCCATGATCGAACAAATGTGATCAAATTCCGGCTCTGTGAGGCCCAGTTGGCCAGCTACTTTATAGTCAACAGTTACTTCAGCTTCCTGCATAATAAATCATATAAGCCGCAAAAATAATATTTGGCAGCGAAAAGAGGTGGATTGTCAGGCAGGGTAATGCTTTGAGCGCTCAGGATTAAACAAAAATTAACTTTAGTGAAGTGCTAAGTATGTTGTGCAAGGTTTTTAAGAATTGCAACAGGCTAAGTAATGACACTTTCTTTTCACTATTCTAACCAGGGATGCTCTGTGCGGGCAAATAAATATTAAAAGTCGCACCTTTACCCACCTCCCCAATAGCAGTCACATACCCCTGGTGATTTTCCACTATTTTTTTAACAATAGAAAGCCCAATGCCTGTGCCTTCATATTCATTTTGGCCATGAAGCCTTTTAAAAAGTTCAAAAATAAGGTCCTTGTATTGCGGATCAAATCCAATTCCATTATCTGAGAATGATATGCGGCAAAAAGATTGTTCCGGGTCAATTATTTCAAACTTCAGTGAAGCGCCATTTTCAATAGCACTCGATATCCGGATGTGAGGAGGGCGGTCTGAGCTTGAGAATTTAAGAGAATTGCCCAGGAGATTGTACACAATTTGTCGAAACTGGAAAGGAATGACTCTGAGATCACATAGTTGATCAAGTTCAATGATTGCCTTTTTTTCTCTGATCGTTTCTCCTAAATCAAGGATCACTTCTTCTAAAATGTAGTTAACGTTGGTGAATTCAATCGGCTGATCCAGACTACTGATCCTTGAAAAGGAAAGTAAATCAACAATAAGTGATTGCATCCGATTTGCAGATTGTTGCATTCGAAGAAAATAGCCTTTGCCAATTTCTGATAGATTTTCATGCTCTTTCTGAAGAATGCGGCTGGCGAAGGTTTGTATTTTCCGCAAAGGCTCCTGTAGGTCATGACTGGAAATATAATTGAATGACCGGAGCTCCTTGTTGCTGGATACCAATTCTTTATTTTTTATTTTTAGTAATTCATTCGTCTGTTTTAAATCCAGTGTATGAATTTGGATTTGTTCTTCCAGTTCTATGCCCCGCATCTTATGTGTTTCCAGATTTTTTAATCTGGAGATTACATGCTCTGTAACCTCATAGCCAAAAACTAATATGCTGAAAATATTCTTAAAAGCATCATAAATGGGTTGATAGCTTAAATTAAAATATCGGACTTCGGGTTCTAAATGTTCATCCCTTGCTAATAAAATGGGTAATTCAATACCGACAAACGTTTCTCCGGTCTTATAGACATTATCAAGAATGACATCAAAACCTTGCCCTGCTAACTCCGGAAGCGCAATCATTACAGGTTTGCCTTTGAGTTTTCGCTTTCCAAATAGCTCCTGATATCTTTGGTTGATCAGGTCATAGACGTGGTCGGGTCCGGTAAGGGTGCAAACAAAAGCCGGTGCTGTCAGCAATAAATTTTCCACCATGGCCGCCTGTGCTTCCATCAACTTACGTGCTAATACTTGCTCTGTTACTTCATTCGCTGTAAAGATCACTGTTGCAATGCTGCCATCAATTTCCTTTAATGGTTGATATACAAAATTGAAATAACAAATCTCTGGTTTTCCAAACCTCGTAATGTTGAATTCAAATTCATTTCCATGAAATGGAACACCTGTTTTCATGACCTCGTGGAGGATAGGTTCAGCAAGAGTTTTCGATTCGGGTATACTGCTGAAAATAGATTTACCGATAATATCTTTTTCTTTCTTATCCACCATCAGTAAAAAGGATGGGTTGGCCATTTCCACAATTAATTCAGGGCCCTTCATGATACAGATACTAACCGGCGCCTGCATCACAATGTTATGAAATCGGTTAAGCAGTTCTTTTTCTTTTTGGAGATATTGATTTTTCTCTGTTACATCTTCAATATCGAGTAAGATCGTTTTCTCCAGGTCTCTGGCACTGGTAATTTCATGTGCGTTCAGCAGCATAATCCGTGGGCCAATAGATTGAAATGTATGACGCACTTCAAAATCGGTAAGTTTTTGTTTTTGAGGCAATACCTGTTCAAGCAATACCCTCAGATCGGGGATATCCCAGTCCTTGTTCCCGATTTCATAGATTAAGTTGCCTTCAGTTTCAAGTTCATTTACGAGAAATGTTTTATAAAATGCACTGTTGGCAGATTTTATACGCAGATGTTTGTTGAGGACGATTAAAGGTCTCCTGAGATTAGAGACAATGGCTTCTGCATAATCACGGGCTTCCGAAATTTGTTCATTCAGGCCGATCATTTCCTGATTGACAACAGTGAGTTCTTCATTTGTACTTTGAAGTTCTTCCTTACTGCTTTCCAGTTCTTCATTCAGACTTTGTAATTCTTCACTGCCACTAAGTAATTCTTCATTAGCGCTTTGTAATTCTTCATTGATTGCTTCTTGCTCCTCGGTAATAGCACGCATATCGATGCGGCTCTGGGCAAGATCTTTTTCTAATTGTTGTATGCGGGCATCTCGTTCATCCGGGGTGTTTTGGGGGTATGACGTTTTTAAACTTCCGCCAACTTTATAGGGTTGTGATGGATTGCCCGGTGTGAAGTCTTCATAGAATAAAACAAGATAATGAGGGTCAATGGTATCAGGCAGGGGGAATGCTTCGATCGTGACATTTTGAATATGACCTTCAATTATAATGGGAATATTTTCTTTCGTCTTATGAGCATTTTCCTTTTTTACTTTTTGTAATAACGAACGCAACTCAAATCCTAATCCTTCTTTCGCCAGGACGATCAGGTTATGACTAGGTTTTCCGGTAGATTGTTCCAGGTAATTTTTGGTTATTCCCCTGTAATGCACGATATCAAGTGACTCATTGACGACCACACCTCCTGGCGTGTATTTCGTCAACATGATCTCATCAGCAATTTGTTGAAAATCAGTCCGGGTATTGGTGTTTTTTACTTCAGGGCTTTTACTTTGGAGCGATTGTTCATGACGGGCACTCGTGGTATACATAAATTTACCAGGCACATCTTTCCGGGTAAACATTTTATCACTACCCTGCAGGGAAATAAATAAGTCCGGAACCCCCGCTATACTTTCAGTTTTTCCAAGCCATAGAATTCCCTTTGGATTTAATGAATAATGGAATGTGGTGAGCGCTTTTTTTTGCAGATAGGGCTCCATATAGATAAGAACATTCCGGCAACTGATTAAATCCATTTTACCAAAAGGAGGATCCTTTACGAAATTGTGAGTTGCAAATACACACATTTCTCTGATCTGTTTGTTAATCTGAAATCCGCCATTGTTTTTGGTGAAAAAATCCTGGTGCCGCTGTGAATCAATACCCTCCATTTCAGTAGTTGCATATATGCCACCCCTTGCTTTTAAAATAGCCGGTTCACTAATGTCCGTAGCAAAAATCTGGACTTTTCTGTGTAACATGTCCGCATCGCCATGATTCATAAATTCTTTAAGACACATGGCAATGGAGTAGGCTTCCTGACCTGTACTACACCCGGGTACCCAAATGCGAACCGGTTCAGCAGTCGTTTTATTTTTTAGAATCTGCGGTAAAACTGTATCACAAAAGGTTGTAAAGATTTTGGTGTCCCGAAAAAAGGAAGTAACAGGAATTAATAGATCCTGGTACAAAATATCTTGTTCAGGTTTATTGTCACTGAGATATTTATAGTATTCTGCATGTTCTTCTATTTTGTTAAGCGCCATCCTTCGTAAAATTCTCCGGCGTATTGTAGATTGTTTGTAATACGTAAAATCTGTGCCTCTTCTAAGTCTCAATAGCTTCAGGATGTCCTGAAAAAAATCCGGAAGCGGACCTCCATTTTCAAGCTTGTCAATATCGCTTTGATAGATACTCTTGGCAATAGTTGAAAGTTTAAGAGGGATCTCATCTGGTGGCATAATGAAGTCAACCACTCCTGCGAGCATGGCACTCTTAGGCATTCCGTCATATGCAGCCGAGTCAACGTCCTGTGCAATGGTAATACCCCCATGATCTTTTATTTTTCTTAATCCGACAGTGCCATCGCTACCTGTACCTGACAGTACGACGCCTATAGCATGAGACTGATGTACTTCTGCCAGAGAATTGAAAAACAAATCAATCGGAAGGTTCCGTTCATTTTTATTGTTAACCCGTGGGCTTAATTCTAATACACCGTCATTTGCAATCAGCATTTTATTGCTTGGAAGAATATAAATGTGATCGGGTTTAACTTTAATGTCATCCGTGATTTCAAGTACGGGGATTGGCGTAACCTTTTGGAGAATCTCAGGCAACACGCTTTCATGCGTGGGATCTAAATGCTGAACCAGTACATAGGCCATGCCTGAGTCCACCGGGATAGCTTTAATCAAACTTTTAAACGCACTCAGCCCCCCTGCAGAAGCCCCAATACCCACCACGGGGAAAAGGTTTTCTGACAAAGTCTTTGTTTTATCAGTTTTTGCCATGTAACAGAATCAATTTAAGCACCCCACCTATTGGGGTTGTAGTTTGGAACTCAATCATTTCAATGACTAAACGTTACTGATTATTGCCTTTTAGGAGAATAGTCACCGGAGAGGAGATACCGGGAATTATGCTTTTAGAAGGGACAGTCAATAACAAAGACTAAAAGGAGGATGATTTTCCTTTGGTATTTCATTAAAGATAGTTAAAAGTATGAGCGCAGATTTGATAAGACCGATTGAGAGTGCCGTAGGTACGACATATTTGTAATCGCTAAAGATGCATGATCTTCACTATACCCCCTCGCCACTAACGAAAATGGAAATTAGAAATTAGACAGAACGCAGATTTGATAAGACCGATTGAGAGTGCCGTAGGTACGACATATTTGTAATTGCCAAAGATGCATGGCCTTAGCCTTATCCTCTTTCCTCAGCCTGCGCCTTAGCCTACGCCTCCCTTTTAGCCTTTGCTTTTCCTTCCACTTATTTACGAATAATGATCGTATCAATATTCCGCTCACGTATCATCCTGTTCAGTGCCGGGACTTTTTCTTTTTTCACCATATCATATTCTTTGATAAGTGTATCGATTTGATTCGATAGTTCCAGAGCGACTGCCTTCGCCTGATCAGTCGGTGGGTATTCGCCATTACCCTGAATGGTACCGACATAGGCAAGTTTATCATTCAACCGAATGGGAAAATTCAATGGATCCTGTGAGCTCCTGTTTTTTGTTTGATAAAGACCTTCTTCAATTTTTGTAATCACACTATCAACACGGGTGATCTCCTTTATCAAAACAGAATCATCCGTAATACGAGATTTATAATTCGTTAGTTGTTGCCTGAGATCCCGAAGATTAATGATTGTTTCATGCGCAGCATTTATTTTATCACGTACCTGAGTTGCAAAGGTTGTGTATAGCCCATACTCTTCTGATGTAGCAGATGATCTGGGATCTTTCAGGATCTTAAATGGCTGACGAAACTCTTCTTTATTATATTTCAACACCATTGTATAATTGCCCGGAATACTCCTTGGACCTTCACCGGAACCACCCCAGATCACCATGCCATCAAACTTTGTAGCGGGACGACTCCTAAGATCCCAATGAAACGTGTTCATGCCTTGTTTAGGGGAGAGGGTGTAGGATTTATTTTTTTCAAATGTGCTGTAATGAATAACGCTATCGCCACGTTCATTAAATACAGTAATGTCAATAGTATCTTTTTTAGAAATTGAATCTGGCAGAAAATAATAAGACATTAATCCACCCCTGAAATTCGTGCCAGCTACCAGGCTTTTTCCACCACCAGTTACTGTGCGATAGGTATCTGATGGTTTGTACAGAACTTTAGTAGCAGGTTTATTTGAAGAAATTAGATTGATTTGATTCAGGTGATCCAGGATCCAGAAACTTCTCCCCTGTGTGGCTGCAATCAGGCTATTCTCTTTGATCGCAAGATCTGTAATAGGCACAATGGGTAAATTTAATTGCAACGATTGCCAATGCTGACCATCATCAAAGCTTACATACATTCCGTTTTCAGTGCCTGCGTATAGAGTTCCCTTTTGTGATGGATCACTCCTGATGACACGCGTGAAATGTTCAGCATCAATACCATTGGTAATGAGTTGCCATGTCGCACCATAATCAGTTGTTTTCAAAAGATATGGTTTGTAATCGCCCCATTTATACATTGTGGCAGCAACATAACATCCACCATCCGAATGCGGATCAGGCTCAATACTATTGATCATGATCCACTTTGGCAAAAAAGAAGGTGTAACATTTGTCCATGAGCCGCCGCCATTTTTTGAGACGTGTATCAAGCCATCATCACTGCCAACCCACAACAGATCCTTAACTCTTGGACTTTCCGCTGCGGCGAAAATGGTGCAATAAAATTCCACCGTTGTATTATCCTTGGTGATAGGTCCACCTGATGCATATAATTTTGAAGTATCATTTCTCGTCAGATCGGGACTGATCACACTCCAGCTTTGACCTTCATTGGTGGTGACATGAAGATGATTGGATGCCGTGTAAAGTTTCTTCGGATCATGTGGTGAAAAGAAGATGGGAAAATTCCACTGAAAACGATATTTACTGTCTCGGGCACCATGACCTAATGGAAAATCAGGCCATACATCAATGCCTCTCGACAGTTTCGTGCGATGATCATACCGTTGAATAATACCACCATAACATCCTCCATAGACAATATCGTTGTTGAGCGGATCTATTGCAATATGACCGCATTCACAACCCGCAGTAGATTCCCAATCATCTTCTCCAATCCCGCCACCATCGGTTCTGCTGGAAATCCGCACTGTACTATTATCCTGTTGCGCACCATAGATGCGATATGGAAAATGATTGTCTGTTGTAACTCTATAGAATTGTGCAGTAGGTTGATTGTGATATGTAGACCAGTTTTCGCCACCATCATAACTTACCTGTGCACCACCATCATCACCCATGATCATACGATCCGGATTTTCAGGATCGATCCAGAGGTCATGATGATCTCCATGAGGTGCGTAATGCGATGAAAAGGTACGGCCTCCATCTTTTGATTTGTGATATGCGACGTTGACTACATAAACGATGTCTTCAGAAACTGGGTCTGCATAGATGCGCGAATAATACCATGCACGCTGACGCAGACTGCGGTCGCTGTTCGTTTTTTCCCAGGTTTTTCCTGCATCTTTGGATTGATAGACGCCGCCATCTTCATTTTCAATAATGGCCCACAACCTGTTACTATTTGCCGGAGAGACGGTAATTCCTGAAATGCCCCAGGTGCCTTTCGGAAGACCTTTGGCAGTTGTGATATTTTCCCATGTTTCTCCACCATCCTTACTCTTCCACATCAGGGAGCCTTCACCTCCGCTGCTTAATTCATATGGATTTCGATGTACCCGCCACGTGGTAGCATATAATATTCTTGCATTGTTTGGATCAATGATCAGGTCAACAGCACCTGCACGTTCATTAACAAAAAGTGTTTGTTTCCAGTTTTTTCCTCCATCTATAGATTTATAGACACCCCGATCTTTTGTGTCTTTAAACAGATCTCCCAGTACTGCAGCAAATACGATGTCAGGATTATCGGGATGAATTTTTATCCTGGGAATAATTTTTGAATTTTTTAGACCAACGAACGACCATGTTTCGCCTGCATCTGTAGATCTCCATATGCCATCGCCTAAAGACACATTGCCACGCACTGTTGCTTCACCACCACCTACATAGATGACATTCGGGTCAGAAGAGGCGACCTCGACTGCACCAATGCTGCCTCCAAAAAAACCATCACTGATATTTGACCACGACTGACCACCATTCGTAGTGCGCCACACACCACCACCGGTTGAGCCAAAATAATAGAGGCTTGGTTTTCCCCGGACGCCTGTAACACTGGCAGAACGCCCACCGCGAAAGGGACCTATGCCCCGCCACTCAATACCCCTAAACAATGATGTGTCAACTGGTGTATATGATGGGGCAGATGTTTTGTTCTTCTGGGATATGAGACTGCTCATACATCCCAGGGCGATGAAAAGAGTCAAAAAGGATCTGTAGACCATGACAGGCTTGTTATACTTTTATTAGATGAAATGTTGCAAATATGAGTTCGGAAGATAAGTTAAATGATAAAGATATATCGTCAGTTCAGATGGAGATACGGATCGACGAATTGTGGATCAATCGTTCATTGTCTGAGCGGGCATTGACCATTCCGATCAATGAACAAATCCAGCTGACCAATCTCAGCGTTGCCATTCAGCCATCTGTCTTAGGCATTCATGCGGATCTGAAAGACAAGGATGGATCATCCGTAGCTGTGGCTGCACGCCCTGTCTGGGATGCCCTGCTTCAACACCTCAGGATCGAAGACCTCCATGTGGATACCCTAAGCAAAAATATTTTTCTAAAAGGTGCGGGCTGGTTTGCAGAAAAATTTTTGACGGGTAAAGTAGATACGAAAATTGAAGAGCAGGTCAATAGATTATTGAAAGAACAAGTAACAAAGTTTATATCAGGACCTGTCAATATTCCCATTCCAAAAATGGGACATGTGAAGACCATGATCTCGTCTGTCACGATTCATGAACTCACTTTAGTACAAGGCGCAGTGATCGCAAAATTGACGATTGATGGGAAGTATATGATAGACCTGGTTTAAACTAAAAACTAAAAACTAAAAACTAAAAACTAAAAACTAATAGTTAATAGTTAATAGTTAATAGTAGTAGTTAATAGTTAATAGTTAAAAAATAATAGTAAAAAAATAATAGTTAAAAACAAAATACTATTAGCAAATATGTTTAAACTGTGCTGTCTCATGGTATAGCTTGACGTCCAAAATGTGGATAACTTTCATAAAAACCACACAAAATGACGTCAGAAGAAAGAAGAATGCGTCGTTTCAGCGAAGAGTTTCGCCGACAACAGGTTCAGCTTATTGAAAGTGGTC
>JANPKZ010000301.1:0-10102 GCA_031426295.1 Saprospiraceae bacterium | reverse complement strand
GGATTGCATGTTCGGGACCGAATGGCACGAAGACACGATTGTTGAAGTTGACACGTGACCGGATTAGCAATATCGAGTATACTGCGGTGGCGTGTTTGGTGTTGTTGAGAAAGTGTTTGCTCGTGAATCGTGATCGTGAGGCGTGAATCGTCAATCGTGAGTTGTTCTCAACACACAGGAAACGCAGATTAATTATGACCTATTAAGACTTAACACTTGTGGTGAGCTTTTTGTCGAACCAAGATTCGATTTCGTAAAGTCAGTAGTCCGGTACCTGGCGTCCTTTAATCTGGCATCAAAAAATCCATTCGTTCCGGATAAATTTCTTTTGGCTGTAGAGACGTGCTGCAGCGCGTCTCTACAGCCAAAAGAAATTTCAGTGACTACGTTGAAATCGATGTCCTTATTCTTATTGCAACCTACTCCCTACCAAAAGAAATTTCAGTGACTGCGTTGAAATCGATCTCGAAACACGTCACTTGGAACTCGTAATTACATTACCGACTGAATGTGCCCCAAATGATGCGCCCCATGCCACTGATACAACATCGCCACCTGACGTAAGGAATACACTTTATTATACTCAGGATGTACGAAGGTGAGATCCCATTCTTCGGGTTTCATGTTCTCCATGATGAGGCCCCAGCGGATGTGAATATTGCGGATGATGGGTAATGAAATTTCAGGAGGTAATAATTTACTGTCAGCTAGCTCGGCCCATTTCGCCTGGTCATAGGGTTTGATCGTCGGTGCATCTTCTGTCAATGCAAGTTTGAAACGCATATATGCATTCATGTGGCTATCGGCTACATGATGAACAACCTGTCTTGCGGTCCAGCCACCCGGGCGATACGGAGTATCGAGTTGCAATTTGCTCAAGCGCTCAACCGCGTGTTGGATCTTGTCAGGGAAGGCAGCGATGCTCCTGATGGCGAGATGCACATCCTGGTCTGAGACTATTGATGGCCAGGTATGCTTGCCGACCGGGTATTGCAGGGTTTCTAAAGAGGTTTCCATAAGGGGGAAAGGTATTGAATTCGTGTCTTTTATAGTGACACTGGTGGCGCAGCTAAAAGATTTAACAGGACGTTAATGAATGACAGGGCCTGGTCTGGCTGCAGTTGCCGGATTTTTTCCGATATTTCATCTACTTATGAGTTTATCTATCAGCCTGGAGAAACAAGAGCGGGACTTCATTGAAGCCTGTGTCGCCAAGGAACGGTGGGCACAGAAGCAGCTTTATGAACAAAATTACAGCGTCCTCATGGGCGTCTGTCTTCGCTATTCGACTAACCAGGATGACGCATTAGATATCCTGCATGAGGGATTTATCAAGATCCTTAATAACATCCATAAATACCAGCCTGGTACCTCCCTGATCGCCTGGATGCGCCGCATCATCGTCAATACCGCTATTGACTATTATCGGATGCAATCACGCCGCCGTACAGACGATCTGGACACCGCTTTCAACGTACAATCATCCGACCCGGATGCGCTGAGTCGACTGACCGTTCAGGAAATCATTAAATGCATACAGCAGTTGTCACCTGCTTATCGTTCTGTGTTTAATCTTTACGTCGTAGAGGGCTTTTCCCACAAGGAGATCGCCGATATCCTCGAGATCACCGAGAGCACGAGCCGGTCCAACCTGGTGAAAGCGCGCTCAAAGCTTAAAGATTTACTTGCTGTTACAATGGGAAGAAATGGAAAATAGGGAGTGGGAGGAAACTCTTAAGGATATCCTGGGCAACTATACACCTGAAGAAATGCATCCTGACTGGACCGCATTTTCAGACTATCAGCATGAACACGAATACCTGGAAGAGATCACGAAAGATGCTGACTTCGATGAAGGTATCCGCGAGCCATTAACTTCGTTCGAATCTGCTGATCAAAAGTCCGCCGGCTGGGACCGCATAGAATCGTCGCTTGATACAGACGTTCATTTTGATGAGTCAGTCCGTCGCCGCATCCAGGACTTCCAGACTCAATACGAGCCACATACCTGGACTAAATTAGTGAGCCGTATTTCCGGCATCGGATACCTGAGGACAAAACTTATTGCATTTAAAGTTGTGGAAGTAACTGCAGTGCTGTTGTTATTATTCACTGTGCTGAAGATGAGTCACATGGGCAAATTGCCATTTGACAACATCAAACAAGAACTGCAAGACAATCAACAACAAACTGATCCATCAAATCAAGGTGCTGACCGGGCAGATGGACTTCCGGCAAACTCAGGTGCGCGAAACGATGATGCATCCTTAGCAGAGTATATAAATTCAGACAATGGAAAAGTAGAAAGCTCCACGAAACCGAATGAGTCTATACGTTCAGGTAATTCAACCAAAGATTATTCTACTGCAAATACTAGTATAAAAAATTCAGATCCTGTCATTCCTACTACCCCAGCGACTGAAATTTTGGCTGCAAAAACTTCTTTTGCAGCCGATGCATCGGGTGATGGAATTGCAAATGGATCAGGTGAATCTGAAAAAGTAAAAGCTGAAGATATTCTGAATCGTGATGCTGCAAATAGTAGTAATGTGACAGAGGTACAATCCATCGGCGGATCTATTGCACCTGTCGCATCATCAACTATTGCTGCACAGCAAGCTGAGATCAATTCTATTACGGATGCAATGCCTGGCGTACCATCGATTTTAAAATATGATGATAATGAGCGTCATGATGTAGCGAGTGCAGATTTTCTGGCCACATCATTCAGGCCACTTTCATGGAGTAAGGACAATCTGCCACAGCCAAAATATGTAAAGCAGCGTCCACGCAGGTTTACTGAGTTTGGTGTCATCGCTCAGATGGATTACAATCGTCTTCGCATGCCTGAAGACAAACTATATAGTGCTGGCCGTCAGATCATCTTTCCCCAACAGGGTATTCCGAGCACCAGTTTGGGTGGTGGATTTACGATTGGCCTGGGTCATCCAAGATGGACTATTGAGACAGGTATTATATATAGTTCTAAGACATTCCTTCCGGGTCGACAGCTAATCGTTGGTGGTGCATTTGATAATGGGACTGTTGAGTTCCAGGCGATGCGTTTACAATTGTTGACCGTACCACTTCAATACAGGTATCGCATTGCACACAAAGGTCCATTAAAATTCTATGCACTTGGAGGCTTTGGTGTTAATGTGATTGCCCAATCCAATATAGATGTGGTGGTGAAATATAATTTCCCATCCTTATCGTTTGGTGAAAATCCTAATAGTAATCCTGTGCTGGCACAAACCATACGAGAGACGAAACGTGTGCGTGAACACATCCGGGATGGAGCGCCTCTCAGCACGAAAAACTTTGTCACTGCCAATTTGGGTGGAGGGTTGGAATATGCTGTGCTGGGAAACAAGATTCTCTTTCTACAGACCGCTGTTCAGTACCAGGTACCTAAGATTGAATTCAGCAATAACAATGGGAAGCACATCCGGAGCGTGACGTTGCAGGCGGGGATACGGACGTCGTTGGGGAAATAGATAGGGAGTGAGAGAGTGAGAATCTTTTAGCTACCACAAGCCAAAACATTTCAATCACCGTTAGCTTTTAGAAATGTTAGAATTCAAATTCTTCGAATTTGGATGGAAGCGTAGGCAAAAGCTTCATCTGATATTGTCGATAGCAGGCTATCAATAATGTCCTGATATCGTCGATAACATTTGGTAGAAAGAGCCAAAATATACTTCATCGATAAGATAGATATCAAACTTGCACCGACTGATATCGTCGATAACAGTTGGTAAAAAAGCGAAAATGTATATCGTCGATAACAACTACCAAAAAACTTCATCTGATATCGTCGATAACAGTTATGACAAAAGAACTTAAAACACATATCGTCGATATCAGGGACATCAAACTTGCACCGACTGATATCGTCGATAACAGTTGGTAAAAAAGCGAAAATGTATATCGTCGATAACAGCAATTACATTTGAACCTAAAACGCATGGAGTCGATGACCTATTTATCATCTCTCCTATTAAGCCAGTTCGAAGACTTAGAATCAACCATTCCGCTTTAACACCCCCTTAATCCCCCCACCCACATTATTTAGATCATCCCCCACGTTTCATAGACGACCACCACCTCCATATCTTGCCCATACCCAACCAATTACCCATATTTGCCCACGCTTAACGTTTACAACATCTGATCATGAAGTTTACCCGGTTTTCCTGGTCCATCCTGGCCCTGCTCCTTATCACAAGTATCGCCCCACTCCATTCCCAGAAGACCATTACCATGGATGACCTGTGGGCAAATGGAGCCTACCGCACAAAAGGTATCCCGGGCTTCCGGTTCATGAACGACGGCCGCCACTACACAGCCAACCGCGGCAATTATATCGTCAGGTATGATTTCACCACGGGCGAACTGGTGGACACACTCCTCGATGGAAATTTCCTCAACCTTCCGGGCGATGACAAACAGATTGATGATTATACCTTCAGCGATGACGAGACACAACTTATCCTCACCGCCGGCACGGAAGGGATATATAGGTATTCATCCCGCGAGTGGAGCTATGTCTATAATTTTTCCACCAAAAAACTTGACCAGCTGCATCCCACTTCCAAACAAATGCACGCAACCTTTTCACCCGATGGAAAGAAAGTAGGATTTGTAAGCGATAATGATCTGTACTATAAAGACCTCACTACCGGAAAAGAAACCCGTATAACAACGGATGGTGGATACAACAAGATCATCAACGGAAATTGCGACTGGGTATATGAAGAAGAATTTTCCTTTACAAAAGCTTTTGCCTGGTCACCCGACAGCAAACACATCAGCTATTACCGCTTCGATGAAAGTAATGTCAAAGAATTTTCAATGACGTATTACACCGGTGAATTATATCCTGAAGAAACCACTTTCAAATACCCGAAAGTCGGAATGGAAAATGCAAAGGTCAGCATCCATATTTACGACCTGGCCAGTGGAAAAAAAGTAGATGTCGATCGCACCAGTGATCCCGATGGATATATCCCACGCATCAAATGGACCAATGATCCAAATAAGCTGTGCGTCTTTTGGATGAACCGCCACCAAAATCATCTTGAGTTATTATTGGCCAATGCATCCTCAGGCAAGACTACAAAAATGCTCGAAGAAGACAGCAAATATTATATTGACATCCATGATAACCTCACCTTCCTGTCAGATAATGAATGTTTTATCTGGACGAGTGAAAAAGATGGTTTCAATCATGTCTATCTCTATGGCATGGATGGAACTCTTAAAAAACAATTGACTTCAGGCAAATATGACGTCATCAATTTTTATGGCGTGGATGAAAAAAGTAAATCGGTCTATTACCAGGCTGCCGCACGCACTCCCATGGAACGCGAAGTGTACAGCGTAGATCTGAAAGGGGGCAACCCAAAACTTATTACTGATAAACACGGAATGAATACTGTCCAGTTTTCTACAACCTACGATTTGTACATCTGGACGAATAGCAATATCAATACTGCACCCACTCACGCGATTCATGACCGCAAAGGAAAACTGATCCGCTTACTGGAAGACAATACGGGTGTGAAAAAATTACAGGAAGATGTAAAAGTGCAGCCTGTTGAATTTTATTCGTTTACCACTTCCGAAGGTGTTCAATTGAATGGATATCAGGTGAAGCCCGCCAATTTTGATCCGGCGAAAAAATATCCTGTCTTCATGTATCAGTACGGTGGTCCCGGCTCACAGGAAGTGCTTGATGAGTGGATGGGTGCATATTACTGGTGGTTCCAGTCACTCGCGCAGCAAGGTTATATTGTTTCATGCGTAGACAATCGTGGTACAGGCGGACGTGGTGAAGAATTTAAGAAGATGACCTATCTGCAATTAGGCCATTATGAAACGATTGATCAAATCGAATCTGCAAAATACCTGGGCAGCCTGTCTTACGTCGATCCTGATCGCATCGGCATTTTCGGATGGAGCTATGGAGGCTATATGTCCTCACTCTGCATCCTCAAAGGAAATGATGTATTCAACAGCGCGATTGCTGTCGCTCCGGTCACCAATTGGAAATGGTACGACAGCATCTACACCGAACGTTTTATGCGGGATGAAAAAGAAAATTCGAAAGGCTACGAAGACAATTCGCCAGTCAATTTTGCTGACCGCCTGACCGGAAATTATTTACTGGTACATGGACTAACCGATGACAATGTTCACTATCAGCAGACGGCCGAAATGACCAATGCCCTCGTAAAAGCAAACAAACAATTTGATACACACATCTATCCCAATCGGAATCATGGGATCTACGGAGATAACGCCACACGGCATCTCTATATCAAAATGACCGACTTCATGAACGAGCATCTGAAACCAGAAAATCCCCTGAAGTTTACCAACCAGCCGTCAAAGTCATGATCTTTGGGCATCTTTGATGCTCCTATGGAAATTTTAAACAGGAAAGCCAGGTTCGAATACCACCTCATGCAGAAATATGAGGCAGGGCTTGTGCTGAAAGGTACTGAGGTGAAATCCCTGCGTCTCGGCCAGTGCAATATCAGCGATGCCTGGTGCATTTTCGAAGATGGCGAGCTCTATATCAAACAACTCCACATCAACGAATACGAGCATGCCAGCGCGACACAACATGAAGCCAAAGGCACACGCAAATTGTTATTGAAAAAAGCAGAGCTCAAAAAACTCGAACGTCGTGTTGACGAAAAAGGCCTCACAATCATACCCTATCGCATTTATTTTTCAGAACGCGGCCACGCCAAATGCGAGATCTGGCTGGCACAGGGAAAGAAAGAATTTGATAAAAGGAATACGATCAAGGAACGTGATGTACAGCGGGATATTGACAGATCTTTTTCGTGAGACGTTGAAAAATCTTTCAAAATTATAATCTTGATCTTTTCTGTTGTAACAGAATAATCCTTTCGCAAGGAGGACCCTGAGCTTGTCGAAGGGAAGAAAAATGGATATCCCCACATTTGAGTTCCACTCGATTTTTTTCCTGGAAGCTCTTGCAATGAGATGTGATTTTAATGAAAAAAAAACGAGTGGAACTCAGTGGGTTGGGCTTGTGCTTTTTCTTCCCTTCGACAAGCTCAGGGTCCGCTCTTAAAAAAGATCTCGTATGTCCAATGAAAATTATTTTCTGTATTACCTCCCCGCTACTTCATCAATCGAGTAAATAAAATATTTCTCATCTTTCACGACACCCGGCTCTACTTTATGGATGAGTGTCATCTCTAACCAATCGGTCAGGTTACCTTCTGTCCAAGGTGTTTGTTGACCGTCTTCGAATGTCATGAAGATCGGCGTGCTGCGGATGAGTATAATTTTTTTCTGGCCTTTTTCATTTAACTCAAGCGCCATACTCTGAATAGCATCAAAGGACCAGAGGTTGAGCCGCTTCGGATCGTAAATGATAAAACTGCCCTGCTCTTTTCTTTCGGGGTAATAGATCTTGCGACCAAGATGTGTGACGAGCGGAGAAACAATATAATCCGTACTGCCAATGATCTCCAGTTTATCAAGCTTGTTTTCTTTCAAATAATCTGCAGCCTGTTTGCTGGTAGAAAAAGGATGCTCGAGATCAAAAATATATGATCCTATACCTCCTATCAAACTGATGCCTAACACAGCATACCATAATGGTGTGCGGATTTTATCTCCCACCATTGCCAGGAATTTCATCGGTTCCCAACTATAAAATGACGGCGTCTGGTATCGCATCAACCAAAAGCACACAACAAGCACTACAAACAAATGACTGGCATACCGGCTCCACATCAACCCGGAGTAATAATGAAATCCAAGGATCGTAAATGTTGCTACAACATACAACACCCATGCAAGCTTGTAGCGTAGAAAAGATAACAGCCATAAAAGCAGGATGACAAAACCGATAGCCACAAAAAATTCATCTTCTTTCGGAACAAAGAAGTTGGTATTCCAAAAATAAAATGTGGTAAAATCCGGGATCGCGAAATATGCCTGCACAAGCCTTGAAAGTGTCCACTGCAATCGAAGACTGTCATAGAAGTTGACATAAAATGTCGGAAAAGAATTGTCAGGCTCAGGATGGATTTGAAGATACCCAAGTATGACACCCAGCACCGTAATGCCAAGAAAAAGAAGAAGCTGACCCGCTTTGATCTTTGCCCCCTTAACTTTTTTATTTTGTAAAAGATACTCCAGTACAAGAAGACCCGAGAAACTTACCGCGAGAATGACACCAAAAATGGTACAATTGGCCAGCAGGAAAAGTACAGCACCCATCCACAACAGGTGTTTGTGCCGATGCTGATACAATACACAAAAGAGAATTACCAATAGAAATCCAAGACCATAACTTCGGCTGATCAGGTTGTATTCAAAAAAAGTATAGTATCCAAATGTCAGCAACACTTTCTGGATATGCGAAAACGGTGCATACCTGTTGATCAGAAAAATAAAGGAGGTGGATATCAGGATGTGCAGCACCTGCATCCAGAATGGATTGTCAGTAAATGTTGTGATGATAAAAAGGAAAGCATGCCACAACACCGGATTGCCTTCATACTTCAAATTTTTAAATAATTCCGGGATAGAGTGTGCGTCAGCGGCCACCATCCATGCCTGAAATTCATCGCGCCACATCTCATGATGCAGGATCCCGACCAGGGAAAGAATAAAATATAATGAAGTGATACCATACGCAGCATACATTTGCCAGCGTGGAGATTCCACAGGAGGTGTCTCGGGTGGATCTGAAGGCTTCGTCTGTTTTTTCAGGATCGGGGCTTCAGCAACAGGTGTTGGTTTTACACTTTTTTTCTTCGCTTGTTTGGCCACAGCAGTTTTCGTTACAGGGGCAATATAAAGTTTTCTGGATGATCCGGGGAGGCCGTAGACACAGACAACATCGCAACAATGCTTGCAGGGAGTTGTTTTCAAATTTAATATTACTTAAAAGACCTATTCAACAACTTGCGTATGAAACTGTATTTGCCCACCATCCTAAGCATATGCATTATCGCATGTGGTCAGCCATCGACCAAAACCGAAGTCCAACAGCAGGTAACTGCGGATAGTAATCGGAATGATTCTCCGGAAGATGACTTTGTGTATGAATCTCCTGAAAAAAATGAATTTATGGAGTTCAGTGCCACTAAAGAAAATGTGTCTATCCGGATTCGTGACTGGTGGAGAGATGTTGATAAAGACAAACTCGGCAACCCTATAGATACTACTATGAAAGTGTTAGGTGCTGGTGCGGATACGCATATTGGTGCTTCCATTCATACGTTCAAATATTCTGATATTCTACTCGAATTTTACGGCCCCAAGGATGGTACTGACATCTGGCTGGTGAAGATGGAGATTACGGGAAGTGACTGGTCAACAGCCCGGGGGATCCACGTTGGAGATAGTGTAACAGATTTGAAATCCCTTTATCCAAAAGCTGAGAACCAAACTTCTGATGATCCCAATCTCTACAGATACCAGCTTGAGGATTCCATGATCGAATTTGCAGTCGCGGGAGAGAAAATTTCCAAAATCAACATCAGTTATAATATACCCTGATCCGGGTTTTGAGGTGAGTTCCTGCTGAGATCACTATTTTGCGGGAAAAAAGTGAAGCCTCTTGCCAGAAAGACCAATGCGTATGTGAAAGGAGTCATCCTGTGGCTCCAGCCTGGAGTGCTTTTCGGGTTTTTAGCCAAACCCCTCCTGTTCTTTTCCAATCTACTGTCCTTAACCAAATGGATTGCCGCTCAGCAAAAACGCAAGATCTATAGTGACTTTTATGTCCATGACCGTGATCATGAGCGCAGGTATCTGCTCCATAATCACATCCTCAACAAAGAATCGCTTCCGAACCTGCCCATCATCTACCTGGAATTCGGTGTGAGCCAGGGTAATTCTTTCCGCTGGTGGACAAATATGAATCGGAATCCAGAGTCTGAATTTTATGGCTTTGATACGTTTGAAGGTTTACCGGAAAACTGGGGCACCTACGACAAGGGCGCGATGGCAGCACCTATTCCAGATCTGGATGATCATCGTTGCCATTTTATAAAAGGTCTCTTCCAGGACACGCTGGTTGATTTTATAAAAAATCATACGC
>JANPKZ010000300.1:0-3784 GCA_031426295.1 Saprospiraceae bacterium | reverse complement strand
CCTTACGTTCGAACCTACAGAGGACAACGAAGGTGTATTTACACAGGAAGTTACCTTCACAGACGATGAGACTGTGTCTATTTCAGGTCCGTATGTAGTCGATGAAGATGAAAATGATGTCTATATGGAATACGACGGCGAAGTAATCGTTGCCCACATTGAGATCAACGACGGCAAGATGGTGTGGGATGGAACGCAAGATGGCTTTCCTCTCGTGCTGAAAGCAACCAGGAGATAGTTTTTACATTTGGGATGATAAAGACACAATTTGTGTTTTTATCATCCCATTTTTATTTAAATCACATTCGTTACCTGCTATGAAGATCATTCTACTCATCTTAAGTATTCTGGTAGGTATTCAATCCATTTCCGCTCAATCTAAAAAGGATAGCCTTTGGAATGTGTGGGAGAATGAATCAGCCCCGGATACAGCCAGGCTTAAAGCCCTTCAGGCACTGACATGGCCGATGATGAATGTTAACCTTGACAGCATGTATACCCTGGCGCAAATGCAACTTGATTATGCCCGCAAGGTGAAAAGTCAAAAGTGGATTTCAAGAGCACTCTATAATATTGCCACCCATTATTACATCAAAAGTGATTATACGCAATCTATCGATTACTATAATCAAAGTCTTGTCATACGCAAACAGGAAGATGATAAAAAAGGGGAAGCGGCCATCTACGGAAATCTTGGGCTGATCTATGGTGATCAGGGTAACGCTTTAAAAAATCTTGAGTACCAGTTGAAATCCTTGGCGATCAATGAAACCCTCAACGATACAGACAATATCACGAGTAACTATAGCAACCTTGCGTCGATATATCTGAAGCAGAATGACACGATCAAAGCCCTTGAATATTTCAACAAAACGCTGGCTATGTACCACGCCCAGGACGATAAACTTCATATTGGCGTGCTGTATAACAACATGGGCAATATGTACCGTCAGGTTGGCAACTATTCAAAGGCTACATATTACCTCACTGAAAGCCTGCGGATCCGCCAGGAGCTAAAGGATATCCTCGGCATTGCGATCACCTATGTGAATCTGGGAACATTGTATATAAATCAAAAAGATTATCCGAAAGCACGAGAAAATACATTGAAGAGCCTGGAATACTTTACACGTCTCGGGGATACGTCCAGCCTGGCCAATGTATATTTTAATCTGGGAGATATTGCCCGAAGGCAGGGCCAACATCGTGAAGCCATTCAATATTGCGATCAAAGTCTCGAACTGGCACAAGCAGCAAATAAAATTTCTTTAGAAGTTGCCGGTTGCACGTGTCTGTATCAATCATATAAAGCAATAGGTGATCATAAAAAGGCCCTTGAGTACTTTGAAGAATACGTGGTGCTCGAGGACAGCCTTAAGGAGGATGAATTGAAGCTTGAAATGAGCAGGCTGGAATTTGAAAAAGAAATACTTACGGACAGCCTGACGCAGGAAAGTGAAAAAAATATATTGCGAGCTGAATTCCAGCAAGAACTTACAAAAAAGAGCCATTTTACAAACGTCATTTTATTTTCTGCTGTAGGTTTTCTACTGTTGGCGCTTATTTTCCTCAGTCGCATGTTTGTCTTCAGACGAAAAACAGAAAAGCTGAAATTGAAGACGCAGGACCTTGAAAAACAACAACTGGTAAATGAGATCTCGTTACTGAAAACGCAGGTGAATCCACATTTTCTATTCAACAGTCTGAGCATCCTTTCTTCGCTCGTGCGGATTGATCCGGACATGTCTGAAAAATTTATCGATCAGCTTTCCAAATCCTATCGCTATATCCTGGAACAAAAGGACCAGGCACTGGTCACCCTGCGCACGGAACTAAATTTTATTGAATCTTACACCTTCCTGTTGAAGATCCGGTTTGAAAATAAGTTCAATATCAACATCAACATCCCGGACGAGGTTTTGGATAAATATAAAATTGCACCACTGACACTTCAATTGCTGGTGGAAAATGCGGTGAAACATAATCGGATGTCGGTGAATGAACCGTTGATCATCCATATTTCTTTGGAAAATGATTGTAAGCTGTTGGTGAGAAATAAATTGCAACCACGTGCTACTGACTATGTGTCAACAGGTGTGGGTCTTCAGAATATTATGAACCGGTATGCCTTGCTGACTCAAAGAGAAGTTTGGGCTGGTGAATCTGATGACGAATTTGTCGTAAAGATCCCGATCCTGAGTACTGAAAACCATAAAAATTAATTTTCGTAATCCATCTATTGAAATGAAGACGATCATTATTGAGGATGAGAACCTTACCGCCAGAAGGCTGCAAAGTCTTTTACAGAAATATGATCTATCGATCGAGGTGCTGAATGTTATTCCTTCCGTGCAGCAGGCAGTACAATGGTTTCAAAGCAACGCTGCACCGGACCTTGTATTTATGGATATTCACCTGGAGGATGATCTTGCATTCCGGATCTTTGACCAGGTCCCTTTGAAAGTGCCAGTGATCTTTACGACGGCGTATGATGAATATATGATCCAGGCTTTTAAAGTAAATAGTATTGATTATCTGCTCAAACCCGTCAATTATGATGAGCTCGTACAGGCCTTAGAAAAATTTAGATCATTAAAAAGCCAATTTGCACAACCTAATATTGAAACCCTTTTGCAGCTTATCAATAAAAAAGAGACTGAGTACAAAAGCCGGTTTATGATAACCGTGGGAACGCGTATCAAGAGTATCGAGATATCAGAGATCGCCTATTTTTATTCGGAAGAGAAGCTTACGTTCATGGTGACTAAAGAGGGGCAGACGTTGCCGATTGATTTTAGTCTTGAAAAATTAGCTGCTTTATTAGATCCGAAAGAATTCTTTCGGATCAGCCGGCAGTTTATCGTGAGTTTTGGATCGATACAGAATGTGCATACGCATATCAAAGGAAAGTTAAAACTGGATGTGATGCCGAAGACAAAATTCGACGTTTTGGTTACGGGGGATCGGATGACGGACTTTAAGGAGTGGTTGGGTAGATAGTGAGAAAGTGAGAGAGTGAGAAGGTGAAAGAGTGAAATTACTCCTTCTGTTTGTGTGTCAATTTTGCTACATTTAGGAAAATTAATAGAGCTGTCTATTAAATTCCGGCGTATGTACACGGAATAGAAGATATCAAGGTGAAATTATTACTTCTGTTGGCTGGATTTTCCTTTACGAATAGTATCTCATTGCGGGCATTTAATGCATGGTATCCCGGGGATACAACTTCCGCTTCACCAACTTTGCAGACCTCTTTTCGAACACCATTTTTGAGGTATACTTTTACTTATAATGATGATGAGAGGTCAGGAAGCTATGAAGAGTCGATTACTCCATGGATTGTTGTTTCTGCTCCAACTGTAACCACCACGAATGCGACTTCACTCATGGGTACAAGTGCTACACTGAATGGCAACGCTAACCCTAATGGTGAAGCGACAACAGGCTGGTTCCGCTATTCCACTATTAATCCAGGTAGCTGTAATGATTCATTTGGCACAAGAGCGCCTACGAGTGGCGGCGCATCTTTGGGATCGGGGACATCACCAGTAAATTATTCGCAAACAGTAACCGGGTTGCCACCATTGACTACATGCTATTATTGTGCGATAGCACAAAACGCTGCGGGTACATCTTTTGGAAATGTATTATCATTTATTATTCCGGCTCCTCCTGTTGCACAAACAAATGCTGCCACCAGTGTTACAGGTACCTCAGCAACATTAAATGGCAGTGGCACACCTAATGCAGCAGCAGCCACAGGTTGGTACCGTTATTCCACTAC
>JANPKZ010000299.1:0-9602 GCA_031426295.1 Saprospiraceae bacterium | reverse complement strand
GGATTCATTCGTCAGTAATGATAAATGGATCCCTTTCTATTTTTAATAAAATACGCACAATTACAACACGATAATTCTTTGCCATGCACTGCTTCCATCGTCTGATTTGCAGCGAAGGAAATATGTGCCGGGAGCTATCTCAAATGGTATAGTAATTTTCTTGCGCTCACCTGGAGTGCCTGTGATAATGTCACTTCTGAGATGAATACCATTCATAGTCCACCAGCTTAATTCTTTTAATGGTGACACACTGGTATTCTGTGGGATGATAAATACATCCTCTCCTCGATTCACAAGAGTGGGCAGTACTTTGAAAGATTTGTTGTCTGCCTCAATATCTTCCGAGCTTGTTAATGTGACTGCAAAGTTGAAAGTCGCGGAACATCCCTGTTGATCTGTGACTGATATGCTATAGAGCCCATGCGGTATGTTAAACAAACTTTCAGTCATCTGCCCTGTGCTCCACAAATAGGTAAATGGGGGTGAGCCACCAGTAAGCTCCAATAAGATAGCACCCGAACTATTGCCAGCATCCCCAATGATCTCAACATCATTGACCTTGATTTCAGGTAATACATTCAGGTCGAGGATCAGTTCGGAATAACATCCCGGTTCAATTTCTTCAACATGTGAATATGTACCTTCTTCGTAAATATCAACACCATTAAAATTCAGTGTGTCACCTGCACAAATGGTTTGATTAACCTCATCAGTAATTGTATCCTGGGCAGTAAGATTCAGGTGTATATAATCTGTACATCCCGATGGGCCGATGTATTCGATAATAGTTTGAATTGTTTCTGTATAAGGAACACCCAGTACAAACACAGTATCATTCCCACAAATTTGTTCAGTGATGAATTCATTAACAGGAGGTATTATATGCAATGCAAGTAAAATAATACTGTCGCAATTATTTTCAGCGGCTTCATCAAATACAATCTCATAGCTTCCTGCTTCTGTAAAAGTTTCAGTTCCTAAGGTGACAGATCCACCTTCACACACGCTTGTATCCAGGACAGTTACACCATTGGGTTTGACGGTGACATTTACAAAGCCGGTTCCTTCTCCATCGCAGAATGCATCCTGCATAGAACCGATTTTAAATCGTCCTGATAATTGTGGATCTATTTTGATAGAAAGTGAGAGGCCTGCGTCGCTTAATATATTTGCAAAAAATTCATTGTCACGTAGGAGTTCAAATACGAAGGGAGGATTTCCAACATTTTCAAAATTGAGTGTGATGGAATCTCCTGCGCAAACTATTGTAGGTCCTGTGCTGGTCAGATTGGACGTTGGAGTCGGACGGACATTTACAGTAAATACAATTGGGTCAGCTTCGCAAAATGCAGCGCTTGCATAAAGGATATAATTTACCTGTAGCACATTTGAAGTTTCATTCCGTAGTACCTGGAAAAAACGATTTCTCTCAGAACCAGCTGAAGCACCTTCAATACCAACATCCGGATCTGCAGACCATGTATACGTATAAGGAGGAAATATATTTGTCTCTGGAAATAAGATTACTGTATCACCACTACAGATAAACATATCCTGTACTGGTTGCACTGTTGGATTCAGACAGCATATCATGCCCAGTGGGAGTGTTTGTTTTTGGTCATACGCACATGCAAGACTTGTATTGACACCTAATTCACCGTCAGAGAACGTGCGTACACTGACAGTTGCATCAAGGTTAGAAAGACATTCATCTTCGGTTGGCATGGTCCAACATACTTTCCATTTAGAAGGTGTCAGCAGGCAGGTAAAAATGTCTCCTGTAGTTTCATCCGGATCAGAATTTGGCGGGGGATCTGATGTATTTGTAAAATACCAGCCTGGCGGCATGCCCTGGTTACCATCGAATCCACTGATGGGATTTGCAATATTATATCGAACATCACCCTGACCATACCAATCCCAAAAACCAATGGGTGCTGTCGGAACCAGCATCGAATCAACCTGTAAGGGCATACCAAAAAAATCAAAACCGGATTCATCCCAGGCAGGTCCAAATGTTGGGACAATACCCTGGAGTCCGTTACAATCGATCTTATTCCATTTTTGCAATTCGTAGCAAAACGTTACTTCCTCCCCTGGTTTGAATGGTCCTGACAATGGACTTCCAAGTGATGTACTTTTCACATAGAGGGTATCTTTCTGATTGCAAAATTCGACATCAATTGAAGTGGCACATAATTCAAAGTCGCCTTCATTTCCTTCGCTGTCTGAAACAGCAATTATATATGTAGTCAAAGGATCAACTGCGATGTATTGTATTAATACCGATCCATTTTCTCCAACCTTACACTCTACAGATGTGAAAGTATTACAATCACCTGTGCGAAGTAACGCGAGTTTGGGTTTATTAAACTCATTTGATGTAACACTCAGGGTTAATAGATCTGCGGTCGTATCTGTTGTTAATTTATAATAAGCAGTGGCGTTAACAAAATTTCCACAACCTCCCTGAAGGAAAGAAGGACCTACAGGCAATCCTGTATTACATCCTCCAACACATACCAGTACATCTTCTGCCGGAGGAAATAATTCATTACTCAGCAAGGTGTCTGTGCGGCATTCAAATTCATCTGAGCAGGGTGGTGCATTGGCATCCAGCGTAAAAAACCATATATCCTGTTGCGAAATCAAATTGGGCGGCACGTTTTTGTCTGTAGATGTGGATCCATTTAGCATGTAGATCACACTATCCAATACAATTAAGTCACCTGCCACATCATTAAGTGATCCGCCATAGTTCATCTGGTTTGTAATATTTCCATTTAGGTCGGTAGTGAACAACCAGACATCATTGAAGCCCTTATTACCTGATACATTATTTGAATCACTGTCTGTTGTAGCAGAAATTACAAGTTGATTTCCCATTGATGTAATGTTGGGATTTACATCATTACCACTGCCACCATAATTTTTAATGATGCCCAGGTCTCCATTATCCGGATTGAGTTGTAATATCCACACATCTTCCTGTCCGTAGTTTCTATCAAAATCTCCATCAATAGAATTGGAGTGTGCTGTGACGTAGATATCTCCATTAGGCCCGAAAATAATATCAGTTGCTACATCATCTTCACTACCGCCAAAGTTTTTCTGCCAAACGACATTACCGGCTGCGTTAATTTTAAACACCCACACATCAGCTTCCCCATTATTTTCAGGAAGACCTGGGAGGTCTGAATAACTGGTAGCAGCAACATATGTGTTGCCATTAATATCATTAAAAATTGCTGCCGGAGATTCCTGTCTTGTACCGCCAAGTACTACCGAAAACTTCAGGTTGTAGTTATTATCTACCCGCAGGATCCATACATCCAGGAAACCATGATTTGCCTGTCCATCCACTTCGGGTGAACTGACTTCCATTGCCATGGTTATATCACCATTGATACTTCTGGCTGCGTCGATACCAGTCTCTGCTATTTCTCCACCGAAAATCTTGCCGCTGACCAACGTGCCCGCAGCATTCGTCCTCATCAGCCATCCGCCTGCAAGACCATTAAGCTCTCCAAAGTCGCCCTGGTCATTACGGGTAGTGCCGAAAGCGAGTGTACCACCATCCGGGAGAGGCATGACTGACCTGATATCATCATTATTGAATCCCCCAAAATTTTTATTCCAGATCAGTGATCCATTGATGTTTCGTTTCATGATCCAGTAATCTGTGCCTCCATTGGTGCCCGGAACATCTCCGTCTGTGGAGAAAGAGCGCAGGCCAAGGAAAAGGATCGTGGAGTCGGCATTTGGCGCGAGAACTATAGGTTCATCAAGAGAGTTGCCACCAAATATCAGGGAGTTCTCAGGGGAAAACTGGGCTGAGATCTGAAAATGTACCAGGAGCAGGAGTGTGAAAAGTAAAAGTCTTTGCATTGGATATAGTATTGAACTATAGGCTTTTAAAAGGTGAAAATTTACGGATAATTGCTGAAGTGGCAAAAGGAGAAGGCGTTAAGGTTGTGTTTCGTACTGGTTTTCAACACGATGTGAAGTTTCCGTGGATTGAGGGAGGATAAGAAATGAAAATTTTTACCTTTGCCAACCCAACGAAGGGGTGATTAGCTCAGTTGGTTTAGAGCGCTGCCTCGACAAGGCAGAGGTCAACAGTTCGAGCCTGTTATTACCCACTAAGTGAGAGTGTGAGAGAAATTGAGAGCGTGAGAGAATTTCTCACTTTCTCACTCTCTCAATTTCTGACTCTCTCACTTTCTCATACTCGGGACGTAGCTCAGCTCGGTAGAGTACACGTCTGGGGGGCGTGTGGTCGCAAGTTCAAATCTTGTCGTCCCGACACTTAAAAAAGGGGATTGTTTTCCCTCGGAAAACAATCCCTAACAAGTTCTAATCGCCACCGTAGCTCAGTCGGTAGAGCAACGCATTCGTAATGCGTGGGTCAGCGGTTCAAGTCCGCTTGGTGGCTCTCTCAAACAGGCTAATTTGGGCACTAACATTTTTTACTTTTCCGTCTGAATGGATGTATAGAAGATTCCTGGTTTTGGAATCAGGCTTTTGGATGAACCAGTTTCATTTCTGCCACGAGGTGCGAAGCTCCAGCAAATTTATCCACAACAAAAAGTACGTAGCGGATATCTACCATGATGTTACGGCAGATCGATTTGTCATAATACAGATCACTCATAGTTCCTTCCCAGACACGGTCGAAGTTTATCCCAATTAGATTGCCATGTGCATCAATGGCCGGACTTCCGCTATTGCCACCTGTGGTATGATTGCTTGCAATAAAACACACAGGAAGCTTTCCGTTTTCAGCGTAGGGGCCATAGTCTTTCTTATTATACAATTCAATCAACTTCGGATGCACGTCAAACTCATAATCACCAGGAATATATTTCTCCATCACACCATCGAGGTATGTTTGTGTCTTGTATTCAACACCATCTCGTGGCTCATATTCCTCCACTTGTCCGTAGGTAATACGCATTGTATTATTAGCATCCGGCCAAAAACGTTGATCAGGGTATGTTGTCTTTAGCGCGGTCATGTATTGTGTGAGCTGGTATTGGATCTGATCATTGAGTGCGTTATAGGAAGGGGACAATTTCTGATCTAATACATTTTTCAATTCTATGTAGATCTGAAATGCTGCATCTTTTTCTAAAAATGTTGTCAGCGCACCTCCTCCCTGGGTGATATGTTCGATCAACTTTTCTTTCGATGCCCAGATGGATTCATCATAAATATTCTTCAATAAGTTAGGACCCACAGTCGCCAGGATCGATGGATAAAATTCATCAGAAAGTTTTTCTTTCAGATGGGCGGTTAGAGCAACAAAAACTTCACGATCCACTTCAGGTCGGTAACCATCATAAAATTCATCAAGCTGAGCAAGAATGCGTGAAGACATCTGCATGTATCCCTGGTTACCATTTTCTTTAAAGGCTTTCACAAGACGCTCTGCATATTGTGTTAGTTTGAATACCTCAATATTGCTTCCACCTATTGCTTCTGCGATGATCGTCCGGTTGTAAGCATAGGGTTCAATTTCTTTGTAGAGCTGATTGAGCTTTGGAAGGATCTCACCATACATGGTAATGTTGGCTTTATTCTTTTGTAGATCTGCCATAAACTTTTTCTCTTCTGCCTGGATAGTTTCTACTGCATTGGTGGAGGCAAGTCCTTGGGCTTCACCGATCCACTTTTTCCAGCTGTTAGCAAGGCTTGCATATTTTACTGCTAATGCAAGACGGTTGTCTTCACTCTCCCGCATACGTCGATCCATGATGCCAAGTGATATATCACGAACACTAATACGGGCAGGGTCAATAACATGCGCTATCTGGTCGACAGCAGCAGCAGGCAAGTATTGATTTGTTTTCCCCGGGAAACCGAATACAAGCGTAAAATCACCTTCCTCTATTCCGTCTATTGAAATGGGTAAAAAGTGTCTTGGCTTCAGAGGTTTGTTTTCAGTAGAATATTCTGCAGGTTTATTATCAGGTCCTGCGTAAATGCGAAATATTGAGAAGTCTCCGGTATGACGTGGCCATACCCAGTTGTCTGTATCTGCACCGAATTTTCCGATGGATTCCGGTGGGGCACCAACAAAACGGACGTCACGATATGTCTCTGTAACAAACATGTAATAATCATTCCCTTCAAAGAAGGGTTTGATGGAGGCCTCCTGGTACTGTTCTTTATCGATTGACGCCAATAGTTTGGCGCTATTAATATCAATCGTGGATTGCCGCTCTTTGGTTGTCATTCCTGCAACAACACCAGTGGTCACTTTTGATGTGACGTCTTCAATGCGAACAATAAAAGTCGCAAACAAACCAGGGTTCGGTTTCTCATCTTCCAAACGTTTTGCCCAAAATCCTTCTTTCAAATAATTTATTTCCAAAGTTGAATGAGACTGGATCGCGTCATATCCGCAGTGATGGTTTGTAAGAATTAATCCTTTGTCAGAAATCACCTCGGCTGTACAAAATCCACCAAAATGGACAATGGCATCTTTCAGGCTTCCCTGGTTGACACTGTATATATCTTCGGCATCCATCTTCATCCCCATGGATTTCATTTCAGCTTCATTCATGGATTTTAGGAGGAACGGAAGCCACATACCTTCTCCGGCATAGGTTAAGGCATGGATCAAAACAAAGGTGATGAGGGAAGAAACGCGAATTAACATAGGAGATGCAGTTATATAAGTATGGCTATAAAGGTGTGCGGAAAGATATCAAAAAGGGCTGCAAACGGTTGGGACTTTCGGATATTACGCGCGTCAATATCGATTAATAACCTGTCTGATGGCCGAAGGTTTTCATTCCTTTTCTTTTGAGCATTTTGCTATGCTCGCTGTATTGCTGGCGATTACCCTTGTATCTATTCGCATTGGTAATCTGGGCGGGGATAAAACGAAGCATTGGCTTGGTTTTAGTATTGCCCTCGCGGCCTTTTTGATCATGTGGATGGATGTCCTGTATCGTGTCATCATGGGAAAACTCAGGATCCAGGATGATCTCCCGTTGTTTTTATGCGACATAGCTGCATGCTTACTTCCGGTCTTCATTTATACACATAACCGCAGGTGGATGGGGATCCTGTATTTCTGGGCTGTGGCAGGCACCATCCAGGCGCTGCTGACTCCTGAGCTTAAGGAAGGTTTCCCCACCTTTGAATATTTCAGGTATTTCATTATGCATGGCGGGATTGTGATCGCAGTGATTTATTACGTGGTAGTCTACAGGATCGTGATCAATTGGAGAGATTTTTTCAATGCGATTCTGTATGCACAGATATACCTGGTGGGGATCCATTTGTTTAACCTGGTTGTAGGTACGAACTACAGCTATACAGTGGCTAAGCCTGAAAGTGCTACGGTGTTGGATCTGATGGGGCCATGGCCATGGTACCTTTTGTTTGGGGAGGGACTGATGGTGATCTTGTTTTTGTTGCTGATGTTGCCGTATGTGGGGAAGAAGGGTCGGGTGGAGACTGGGAGAACTTCGTGAGTGAGATATAGATCTTTCTGAACGAAGTGAGATACAACCCCTTCAGGGTTGAGAGAGTAGATTTCTTTCTGTCATCACCATGGGTAGAAAATGAAGGAATTACATTCCTTCATTTTCTACCCATGGTTAATAATGTGGAATCCCTTCAGGATTCAAATCGTGATACTTCTTCAGTTTGCACATAAAATCCTTAGCCTCAGCCTTCGCCTTTTCTACCCATGGTTAAGAAGGTGGAATCCCTTCAGGATTAGCCTTCGCCTTTTCTACCCATGGTTAATAGGGTGTAATCCCTTCAGGATTCAAATCGTGATACTTCTTCAGTTTGCACATAAAATCCTTAGCCTCAGCCTTCGCCTTCGCCTATATTTGCACCTCAACTGATGCAACCAGATATGCCAACCACCAGAAAAGCTGTATTCCCGGGGTCTTTTGATCCCATTACCACAGGGCATGTGGATATTGTCAGAAGGGCATTACCCATTTTTGACCAGGTGATCATTGCGATCGGGGTGAATTCACAAAAGCAGGCACTATTCAGCCTGGAACAGCGGATGAAATGGATCGAGGATGTTTTCGAAGATGAGCCAAAAGTGGTGGTGGATACGTTCGAAGGACTTACGGTGAATTTTTGTAAAAAAGTGGATGCGCATTACCTGGTCAGAGGGATCAGGAGTGCTGCTGACTTTGATTATGAAAAAACGATCAGCCAGTTGAATCATATCATCGGAGACGAACTGGAAACTGTATTCCTGGTAAGCAGTCCTGAATATTCATTTATCAGTTCCACCATCGTCCGCGAGATCATCAAAGGAAAAGGAGACGCAAGTCCTTTTTTGCCACCAGGTATCAAATTCTAAGTCCCTGATCTTATTATCCAAATATCCAATTTCTAATTTCCCAATATCCAATTTCCCAATTTCTCAATTTCCATTTTCTCAATTTCCCATTTCTCTAATTTCCAAATTTCCTTTTTATGTCAAATGCTGAATTTAAACTTCCGGCAGTCGCAAATGAACCGGTCCTGAATTATGTCAAGGGTTCATTGGAACGGACGGTGCTTGTTGAAACGCTGAAGAAGATGAAATCAGAAGTGATTGAAATCCCAATGTATATCGGTGGGAAAAAAGTTACCTCGAATCTAAAAGTGGATATTCATCCGCCACATGAAATAAAACATTTGCTGGGCAGGTACCATAAAGGAAATGCAACGCATGTAAAGCAGGCGATCCAGGCTGCCCTGAAAGCAAAATCTTCCTGGGAGAATATGTCATGGCAGGATCGTGCAGCCATTTTTTTAAAAGCTGCTGATCTGTTATCCGGACCGTATCGCGCACGCATGAATGCTGCCACGATGCTTGGACAGAGCAAGAATATATTCCAGGCAGAAATTGATGCGGTAGCAGAGTTTTGCGACTTCCTGAGATTTAATGCCCAATTTATGGTTGACATTTATCAGCAGCAGCCGATCAGTTCACCGCTGATCTGGAACAGGATGGAGTATCGGGCACTGGAAGGATTTGTATTTGCATTGACACCTTTCAATTTTACATCGATTGCGGGTAATCTTCCATGTGCGCCTGCCTTGATGGGCAATACTGTGGTGTGGAAGCCTGCGGAAACGCAGATATATTCTGCACATGTCATTATGGAAATTTTAATGGAAGCAGGTTTGCCGGATGGTGTGATCAACCTTGTGTTTGTTGAAGGTTCTGTGGCTGGTGAGGTGATCTTTCAGCATCCTGATTTTGCGGGTTTACATTTTACCGGTAGTACCGGAGTTTTTCAAAGATTGTGGCAGACGATTGGAAATAATATTTCAAATTATAAATCCTATCCGCGTATTGTAGGAGAGACGGGTGGAAAAGATTTTGTGATTGCACATCCTTCCGCAGATGCAGTGGCTGTTTCGGTTGCACTTGCCAGAGGTGCGTTTGAATATCAGGGACAGAAATGTTCAGCAGTTAGCAGAGCGTATATCCCTGCATCATTGTGGACTGCTGTGAAAAAGAAATTGACAGCTGATCTTGATTCAATGAAAATGGGATCGCCTGAAAATTTTGAAAATTTTATCAATGCTGTTATCGATGAACGGGCATTTGATAAGATCACAAGCTA
>JANPKZ010000298.1:0-8672 GCA_031426295.1 Saprospiraceae bacterium | reverse complement strand
CAGGCGTAGGTTTCGGTGAGGAACCACGTGAGCCGAGTGAGTTCGGACAGAAAGTTGATAATGTATTTCGCCACATCACATTCGGTGGTGAATTTTTAATTGGAAAAAAAGAAACCCTGCAACTTCGTCTCGGGTATAATCATCAGCGTCGCAAGGAATTATCAGTGGTGAATCTTCGCAGCCTCTCTGGCTTTTCTGCGGGTGTAGGTATCAACCTAAAAGCATTTGTTCTTGACTATGGTTTCGCGGTGTATCACCAGGCTGGTTCTTCAAAGCATCTGGGTCTGCGTGTCAACCTGGATCAGTTTAAGCGGAAACAGATCGTAGACTAAGTATAAAGTGGAAAGTACGAAGTACGGGTCTTGTGTGGGGAGTGTCAATGACGACAGATGGTAGTAGGTAGGACGACAGATTTATAGTGAGGGGGAGGGGGTTCTGTTTGATTCTCACTTACAAATATGTCGTACCTACGGTACTCGAATCGCCTACTATTCACTGGTACGGATTTATGATACAGGGGGAGGGAGTTCTATGTAATTCTCTCTTACAAATATGTCGTACCTACGGTACTAGATCATTCTGCTCTCTGCCCTTTGCTCTTGCCCTTTGCCCTTTGCTCTCCGCTAACTGCTTCCTGCTCTCTGCTCTCTGCTCACTGCTCACGCACGACGGTATACAACGGCAGATTCTCCATCTTCCCCTTGATCAACAGATCGCCTTTATGTTCTGCGCGCATTTTTGATCCTTCCCATGGCAACAACTCTTTCAGATCTTTTGAGATAAGAAGATTTACTTCAAATTGATTGCACCGGTTTTGGATGCGGGCGGCTGTGCCAACGACCTCACCTGAAAATGCGATATCGCGTTTTACCACACCGATCTCACCAACCATGACAGGCCCGCAATGTAATCCGGCTTTGAAATCCGGAACCACACCATAGGTAGCAGTGTAATATGATGAACGATTATTAAAAACCCTGCGGATCTCTAATGGGCAACGAATGCAGTTGAGCCTGTTGAGGCCAGGATTCATCCACCATGATACGGTAATCTCATCACCTACGTACTGATAGATATTTCCTTTATACCGAAGGATCACAGGCGTCGCATCATTAATTACATCTTTAATAAAATTGAAGTACATCACCTCGCCAAGGATCTGGGCGATATACGTTGAGCTTCGAAGATCGAGAAACATGAAGATGTGTTCTTCACGTTTGGGACGGAAATATTTTCCCATAAAAAAACTCATCAGGTTGCCGGGACCATATTTATCACTGATCAGCATCCCTGCAATGGTAGCAAGGACAATGAAGAGCCATAGAAAATAATCCTTTAAGAATCGCATGCTCCGGATATGCGTTCCGAGTTGTGATAAGATGTTCGTTCTTTCGGCTGTTTCATCTGCCAGTGACACCCTGGTCAGGAAAGCAATCATGGTCACAAAACAAATAATCAATGTGAACGCGATCATGATATACCCAATCGCCTGGCCATATGGATTATTCCGCACCCATCGCTGGAGGTAAGCGACCAGGATAGCACCCCCGATCAATCCTGCAAGCGTGGTGGCCATAATGTTGAGAAACAGGTCTGTCCAGAAATCCGTGGCTACCACATCAACTCCTGCACTTAGCAGTAATATATGATCATAGACTGCCTGGCATACAGAAAAGAAAACCCAGATGGATGTAATCCACAGGATCTTATGCAGCTCACTCCGGCTCCTGAAGACTTCCAGGAAGTGTTGGGATTCAGTATGATCGGATGGCGGATTCTGCACGATGGTAATGGAAAAAAATTCCGGTTAGCGGTCAAAATTAGTTATTCCCTAAAGGAGTGGCCGCGAATTGAACATGAAAAGGGATAATATAAGAGATTGCTATAAACGGTAATGGCCTCGCGGATGTTTACAAGTATACGTATCCCGCTGGCCGCCAAGGTATCAAATTAAAATTATTTATAATATGAATTTAGGTTTATATTTGTGCATAGCAGGCTACGTGTCAGTATGATCAGACAACAACTTTCACAAAAATTCCTACAAAAACTCTCCCCTCAGCAGATTCAACTTATGAAGCTGTTGCAGATCCCGACAGTTTCACTGGAACAACGTATCAAAGAAGAACTCGAAGCAAATCCTGCTTTGGAGGAACCCGATTCGTACAGCGAATCATCAGAATCCAACAGCGAAGACAAACAGGAAGAACCAGAGAAGGAGAAGGATGAAGATTTCGAACTGGATGATTACCTGACCGATTATATCGAAGATGATCCTGTAAGTTACCACTCGACAGAACCTCAGCATGAACAGCGGGATAAAAGTCTGCCTGCAGTGGTGGCCAGTACGTTCCATGATTATCTCGATCAGCAATTAGGTCTTCTGAACCTCGATTCCGAAGTTCACCGGATCATTGCTAACCAGATCATAGGTAGTATCGATGATGCGGGATACCTGCGCAGAGATATTTCCGCATTGACTGATGATATTCTCTTTGCTTACAATATTGAAGTATCCCCAAAACAAATAGCAGAGGTTCTCACGATGATCCAGCGCTTCGATCCTCCGGGTGTAGGCGCGCGTGATCTCAGGGAAACTCTGATGATCCAGTTACAGATCCGCATGGGTGTGGCTGAAAATCAGGGTGACCATGAACTGGCTACTGTCCTGAAGCTTGCACAATTGATTATCACCAAACATTTTGAAGCCTTTTCCAAAAAACATTTTTCAAGACTTCAGCGTCAGCTCGAAATTTCTGAAGAATTGTTGAAAGGCGCATTGGATGAAATATTAAAATCGAATCCAAAACCTGCCAGCGGATATACCAGCCAGTTTGATACACAAACACAAACGATCATTCCGGATTTTATGGTGACCAACCGTGATGGTGAACTGGATCTGACCATGGACATGCGGAATGCACCAGATCTGCGCGTCAATGATCAGTATGTAGACATGCTGAAATCATATCAATCCAGCCGTGTCAATCACCAGCCTAATAAAGAAAACAAAGAGGCGATAATTTTTATCAAGCAAAAAATTGATTCCGCCAAATGGTTTATTGATGCGATCAAGCAACGTCAGAATACACTCAAACAGACGATGTATGCCATCATGCAGTTTCAGAAAGAATTTTTCCTGACAGGAGATTCTACGAAACTAAAACCTATGATCCTGCGTGATATTGCAGAACTAACCAGTCTCGATATATCGACTGTTTCAAGAGTAGCCAGCAGCAAATTTGTACAAACAGAATTTGGCACAAAGCGCCTGAAGGATTTTTTCTCTGAATCGATTGTCAATACTGAAGGTGAAGAAGTATCCACCCAGGAAGTGAAGTCTATATTAGGCGAAATAATTGGAAAGGAAAATAAGCGGAAGCCGCTATCCGATGAAAAGCTCCGGCAGATGCTGGAAGAAAAAGGATACAGCATCGCAAGACGTACAGTTGCTAAATACAGGGAACAATTAAATATTCCCGTTGCGAGGTTGCGGAAAGAATTGTAATCAGGTTATTAGTCCGTGATCGAGTTCAGCGCGTTTTCAATCTTTTGAATTAGCATATTCACTTCATCGTCACTGATGATCAAAGGTGGGTATAACCTGATGGAGGTTTGGTTAAATAAAAACCAATCCACCAGCAATCCTTCCTTGCGACAAGCTTTTATAACCTTTGGAAGATTTTCCTTTTTAAGAAGATCGACTGCCAGCATTAGTCCCGATCCCCTTACTTCTTTAATGAGTGGATGAGTTGATAAAGCAGCCTGAATTTTTTTACCCTTTGCAATAGCCTTATCTGCCAGGTCGTCATTTATTGTAACATTCAAGGCCGCAAGGCTTGCTGCACAACACAATGCATTACCACCAAAAGTTGTAAGATGACTGAGGATGGGGTCATGTGATAAGGCCTGCATGATTTCATGGCTTGAAATAAATGCGCCCAATGGAAGCCCACCTCCAAATGCTTTCGCCATCAACAGGATATCCGGAATGACATTACTATGTTGAAATGTCCATAGTTTTCCGGTGCGGCCCATGCCAGTCTGGATCTCATCAAGGATCATGAGTGCACCTGTTTCACGACATCTGTTTTTTACGGCACTGAGATATCCATCATCCGGAAGAATAACACCAGCTTCACCTTGTATGGGCTCAATGATGACAGCCGCAGTTTTGTGATTGATTCGCTGCAGATCATCAAGTGAATTGTAATCGATGTGTCGTGTTCCCGGAACTAACGGTCTTACCGCAGACGTATGTGAGTGATCGCTGCGTAAACTTTCCGCTCCTGCCGTGCTGCCATGGTACGAATGACGACATGCGATGATTTCATACCGGTTTGTATATTTTCTCGCAAGTTTCAATGCACCTTCAACAGTCTCTGTACCCGAATTAGTAAAATACGTTGTGGATAAATTTTCAGGCAATACTTCTGCAATACGTTTGGCCAGGTTTACCTGCGGACTGACAATATGTTCGCCATATACATGGGTGTGCAGATGTATGTCCAATTGTTTTTTTATCGCTTCAATTATGCGCGGATGCGAGTGGCCTAAAGAAGAAACAGCAATCCCGGAGATCCCATCAATAAATTTATTTCCTTCCTGGTCATACAGATAGATCCCTTCACCACGAGCAACTTCGAAACCATCAGGTTCAGGTGAAGTTTGTGCGATATGGCGGAGGAATTCGGATCTCATGAGAAGGAATAAAAGGATCACAGGAGCAAGGGATCACTGGATCACAGGTATTGTTGTGGGTCAATAGCTTAAAGAAGTTAAGTACAAATAACATTAATAGATCTTATTCCCAGATCCCCAGATCCCGAGATCCCGTGCTCCCGTGCTCCCGTGCTCCCGTGATCCCTGTGCTCCTTATTTCAACTCCATCAAATTTTTCAGCTTGAAGAAGATATCCGTATTCTCATAGATGCCTCGGAACAATTCAGAGCCCGGGCCTGCTGCGAAAACCGGCACCATCAATGCTGTATGGCTCTTAGTAGTAAACGCGACTTCGATGCGATTCAATTTGGAACCGGGATTGACAGCGAATCCACCGGTCTCGTGATCAGCAGTCACAACCACTAATGTATTTCTATTTTTTTCTGACCAATCCAACACCTGGTTAATTACTTTTTCAAATTCCAGTAATTCAGTCACTACATAATTCGCATCATTTGCGTGACCGCCCCAATCGATTTGTGAACCTTCGATCATCAGAAAAAAACCATTGGGCGAACGATCACCCAGGTAGTCTAAAGATTTGCGTGTGGCTTCAGGAAGGTAATCTCTTCCTTCACGTTCCGGCAATGGCTCCCCATTAGCTGTGAAGTATCCTATATTTTTTGAAGTGTTGACATTCAATTGTGAAATCTCCTGCTCAAAATAACTGGTGATGTCGTAGCCCTTTGCTTTTAGTTCACTGACGAGATCGCGTTGATCAACCCGTTGTGTAAATGCCTTCATGCCTCCGCCAATAAATAAATCAATAGGTGTATCCAAAAATTGTACTGCGATTCCTTCTGCTTCTTCACGTCCGTTGACATGTGCAATAAATGCAGCTGGCGTTGCGTGAGTAATACTACTGGTCACTACCATCCCAGTAGCCATACCTTTTTGTTCCGCCATCTCTAGAATTGTGGGAACTGATTGTTTTTGTGCATCGACGCCAATAGCTCCATTGTACGTCTTTACACCTGATGCAAAGGATGTGGCACCGGCAGCACTATCAGTTACGAGATTATCAGATGAATGTGATTTATGAAAACCAATATTCTTAAATCGTTCGAATACGGTCTGATTATTATTCATGTACATAGCCCCCGTGATCTGCGGCAGGCCCATACCATCGCCGATGAGGAAGATTACATTTTTCGGCCGTATTCCTTCAGGTACATTGTTAACGACAGGGCCTGTAGAGACATTACGGGATGTTTCACATCCACTGATGATGAGCAGTGACGTAGTAATGAAAATGATATATATGAATTTACCCCATGGCCGCATATTTTTTCCCTGGAAGGGATTTAATAGCGCCTTTAAACTCAAGGGTAAGCAGAATGGATGCAAGTTCACCAGGTGTGGATTTAGATTCATAGGCTAAGGTATCAATATCTTTTTCGCCGCTCCCAACGATCAGGCTGTAAATTTTCTGCTCAGGTTCTGTCATTTCCACGAAAAGATCAGCCTGGAATGCTTGTTGTTTGGTCTTTTTATTCCACGACAGAAGATTTACAATGTCATCACCCGTCTCCACCAGATGGGCCTGCTGATTTTTGATAAGGTAGTTGCAGCCACTGGAACTGCGATCTATTTTTCGACCGGGTACAGCCACTACATCCTTATTGTAATCATTGGCCAGTTGTGCAGTGATCATGGATCCGCCCTTAATACCAGATTCCACCACGACAACCACATCACAGATGCCGGCAACGATCCTGTTGCGCATCGGGAAATTAACAGCATCTGGTCCTGTATGGAATGTAAACTCTGTGATGATGCCTCCTTTATCCATCATCTTGTGTGCAACACCGGAATGCGCATCAGGATATATGACACCCATCCCACTTCCCATCACACCAACAGTGGCTACACCTGTTTGAAGGCAATGTTTATGCGCCGTGATGTCAATCCCATAGGCCAGGCCACTTACGATCGTAACATCATACGGTGCTATTGTCTCTATGATTTCTTCTGTCACTGCTTTGCCGTACACAGTTGGTTTTCTTGTGCCAACGATTGCGATACTTCGCTCCGGATTAAAATCAATATTGCCTTTATAATATAAGACTAAAGGTGCATCCGGGATATGGCGCAACCTTGACGGATATTCAGCATCATGGAAAAAGACATAACTGATTTTCTCTTTTTCCATCACGGCTAACTCTTCTTCCGCCGTGTCCAGTGATGAAGCGGACTGAATAATTTGCGAAGCGATTTCTTCACCAATACCCGGAATGGTCTTGAGAATTCTTTTTTGTTCGGTAAAGACCGCTTCGATACTTCCGCAATACGAAATAAGCTGGCGGGCGAGCACAGGCCCGACTGATGGGATCATCGTGATGGCGATCTCATGGAGATTTGTTTTCCTGGATTTCATGGTGAAGTTTCTATTCTACATTGCGCAGCGCCGGGTTTAGTTGATAAGCTTTGTTAAGATAATTCGTTCCCTGCACTTGATCACCACCTTTATATAAAGCCTGACCCAGTGCGTATAAAATTTTAGGATCGTCATTGGCGATTTTCTCCGCCAGTTTCAGGTATTGAACAGCCGATGGATATTCCATTTCCTGGACAGTAAGGACTTCATAGCCTACACGATAATACCAATCCAGCAGGGATTGCCGGTCAGTCCTGTCATTGAGGTATTCCATGTATTGATATACATATTCGGTATTTGGACTTGCCGTCAGAATTTTTTCAAATTCGGTGAGAAGTTTGGGAAGATTTTTGTCGCTCTGATATTCAACCGCGATCAGTCCGGAATAGATCTGGTTGGCAGCTTCATACGAGGGATGAATGGCCAGCGAACGCTTAGCATAAAACATGGCTTCTTCGTACAACTGTTGCCGCACAACAAGATCACTGGTATCACGGCCTTCTTCATATAAGGCTGTGGCCATAAAGCAGTTGGCACGAGCGCTATTTTCAGAAACCAGCACAGCCTGGCCATTCAGGCTTAATGAATCTTTCCATGCCGGAACACGCACATACGTTTTGAAGGCATATCCTCCGACTAATAAGGAAAGTACAGCAATGGCTGCATATTTCATCCAGGGTTTGGATCCATTGATGCCATGATTGACTAACACCCATGCACACACAAGTGAAAAAGCGATCGACGGAATAAAAATGAATCGTTCATTCATAAATGTTCCGACCGGGAACACAAAATTGGATACGATGGAAAGTGTAGCTGCAAAAAAACCGATGCTCCAGGCATAGATGCTTTTCTTTTTCCATAATGCAAAAAAGAGTACAGCTAACCCGAGATACAATAAAATCGAAATGATTGCACCTGGTTTGCCAAGAGACATGATCGGCACATGGTAGGGATAGTAGTCATGCGTCAGCGGATGAGGTACGATCAACAACCGGATGTATTCACCTAATGTATACATGATCGTGGCAAAGCGCTCATCACTGGTCATGCCTACGAACGGATTGTTCATCAGGTCTTTGATCTCTGTTCCACTGTCCAGGAAATACCCGATGACATTTGTACGTATGATGATGTAGATGATAGCAGCAATAAGCGAAGGCAACAATGTCATTACATAATCTTTTCCTTTTGCCTGTGTAAAAAAGTACAGGGTCAATGGAATGACAGCGAGAAAGGTAATGGCGTTTTCCTTTGACATAAGTCCAAGGAACATCGATACACCACTTGCAATCAGATAACCGATTTGTCTCTTTGGTAAATAACGCAGTGCAAAATAAAGTGCACCTAACCCACCAATTGCTGTCATGATCTCATCACGTCCCTTAATATTCGCGACAACCTCAGAGTGGACCGGATGAAGAATATAAAGTGCGGCCGTCAGGAAGGGAATTCCTGTTAACCATAAGGCATTTTCTTTTTTAGGAATAAGGATGGAAAAGATCCGCATGATCAGAAGGCCGACCAGGCCGTACAGGAGGATGTTGATAAAATGCCTGATAAAAGTATTGTC
>JANPKZ010000297.1:0-25384 GCA_031426295.1 Saprospiraceae bacterium | reverse complement strand
TTGATTTTGTCATCCGTTTGTGACAGACACAAAGCTCCTATGCCTCAGTCCATTGTGTGAGGACAATTCTGCTTTTCTACCGTAGAAATCTTCCGTGTGATCAGGACAAACTGTGCGAGCACCGGACAAATTCATCATTCTGGCAAGAGGACTGATATGCGGAATTCTGACGGTCAGAATAGCCGCGCAGACATCTATCTTTATGCACATCACCAATACTGCCCTGCCATCAATCAATTGCTTTCCTTATGTTTTATGCTTCTCCTCAGCGTTACCGCTTCCGGACAGTATAAGTATGAGGCACTTACAACATCCGATGGCTTATCACAGGGGTATATCTATGATATCCTCCAGGACAAGGATGGCTTTATGTGGTTTGCCACGAAAGATGGTCTCAACCGGTATGATGGCTATACCTTCAAAGTATATACCCACGACAGTTCCGATCCACATTCCATCAGTAATAACACGATCTATCACCTGCTGGAAGACAGCCAGGGCAGGCTATGGGTAGCAACTGACAATGGTGTAAATATCTATGACAGGACCCACGACAATTTCCTGCGCATCCTTCATGACCCGAAAAAACGGAACAGTCTTTCCGGTAATAAAATATCACTGCCCATTACAGAACTGGAAGATGGACGATTTTTAGTGGCCCCAAATGAGAAAGGCCTAAACCTACTTTCACTTCCTGACAATTTTCCTTCTTCTGATACATCAGTTACCATTATACATCTGCCTGCACCCAACAGTGATCCTGTAGAGGACATATATAAAGATAGAGATGGAAAAATCTGGCTGATGTCGCTGGAAAATCTATTTGAGTTTTTACCAGGTACGATGACAACCGTTTGGAGAAAAAATATTCATCGCGTGTCACAATCCATTACAAATGCGGATGGAGGCGTCTGGACAAACGACAGGTTTTTCAGTGAATTCATAGATACGATTTCATATCCGCTGTTTACAAAGGATGTCGCTAAAGGTCATGGTTCATTTTTTTTACATGATAAAGAGAACAGCCGGTTTTGGTTAGGCATTACGGATCTCGGGGAGCTGCATCTATTTGATACTCGCAACTGGAAAAGAGGAAAACCAATTGACCCGGATGCAACGCGGCTAATAAAATTTTCTGACGTTACCCCAACACAGATCTATAAAGACCGATCCGGAATTATATGGCTGGGCACCAATGGGTATGGAATTCGAAAATATAGCAGCGGGTCAGAACTATTTTTCAATTACGCACCTGGTTTCAGCATTCGTAAAATCATGACGTATGAGGATGATCAATTTTATATAAAGGGCTGGGGAGAAACCAGAAGAATGGACATTGGTGGAAATACATGGACGACTACATTTGACAAAGACCTTCATCGATATCCTGATTTTTTGGTTGCCAAAGACAATACCCTGTGGATCCAGCATTCAAATAATCCTGTTCGTCCACCACAATTTCAGGAGGTATTAGAACATTACAATCCTGTCACGAAAAAAAGTGTGGTTTATAAGATTAATGCAGATCATGAGTTTGATATAATTGAGCCGAAGCTGGAAGACAGCGAGGGTCATATCTGGCTGTTGGGCCAGGGAGGCAGGTGTATTGTGCTCAATCCAAATAATGGTCAGCATACAAAACTATCATTCGATACTGATCCTGCGGATCCCATGTTAAAAAGTGCGGTGTTCACGACTTTATATGAAGATACAGATGGCATTTTTTGGCTGGGGAGTGAATATGGATTGACCAAAGTGAATTACGATCATAACTCTCCTACTCCTCCGAAAGTAAAATGGTATAAGGCGAATGCATCAGATAACAGTGCCTTGAATTATAGCCATGTAACCTGCATTGTAGATGATGTGTCAGATCCCAATCAGTTGTGGGTCGCTACCAAAGGGGGTGGGCTGAATCGACTGGATAAAACGACCAATCAATTTATTCATATCACTACCAAAGATGGCTTATGTAATAATGTAGTGTACGGCATTCTCACTGATCCGTCAGGCAATTTATGGGGCAGTACCAATAGTGGAATTTTTTGTCTGCTTACGAAACGTGAGGAGGAGCGGGGTAACTGGCAATTCAGACATTTTACCAAAGCTGCAGGCTTACAGGACGATGAATTTAATACTGGTGCATATGCCAGGCTGGCAAATGGGTTCCTGGCATTTGGAGGTGTGAACGGTCTGAATATTTTCGATCCCGGTAAAGTATTGATGGACAGTTTTTCAAATAATATATTCATTACAAATATCCTGATCGGAAATAATGTAGTGCAACCCAATGATGCATACAATATCCTAACACAGTCCATAGAATATACCAAATCAATCACGCTAAAAAACACACAGAATTTTTTTACACTGGAATTCTCTGCATTAGATCTCCGTGCACCCGAGCAGAATAAATATCGATATCAACTGGTAGGCATTGATGATACCTGGATTGAAAATGGTAACCGGAGAAATGTAACCTATTCGCATCTGCCATCCGGCACGTATGGTTTTAAAGTGCAGGGAAGCAACAGCCTGGGAAGCTGGAGTAATAAGATCGCTGAATTACAAATCAGGATCTTACCACCGTGGTGGCAAACGTGGTGGGCGTACCTCGGATACATATTCGTTACAGGGCTTGTATTGAGTACATACGTTACGTTCCGTATGAAAAGAGCCAAGCTTGAATCTGAATTGGTATTTGAGCACCAGGAAGCAAAACGGATCCGGGAGCTTGATACGCTCAAAACACAATTGTACGCCAACATCACACATGAGTTCAGGACACCATTAACTGTGATTTTGGGTATGGCCAATCAGATCAAAAATGATCCCACAACCTATATGGCCAGCGGCCTTGATATGATCGCGCGAAATGGTAATAACCTGTTGAAGCTCGTCAATGAAATGCTGGACTTATCGAAATTGGAGAGTGGCAAAATGACCTTACATCTGAAGAACGCAGATTTCATATCATTTCTCAGGTATAATGTGGAATCGTTTCAATCGTTGGCGGCCACAGATCAGAAGCAATTGCATATGCTGTCTGATACGGATACATTGATAATGGCATTTGATGCAGAAAAAATGAGACAGATCATTACGAATCTTTTTTCCAATGCATTAAAATTTACTCCGGCGCATGGAAATATTTATGTAACAGTTTCACAGGATGAAGTAACAGCTCCTGCAGAGAAGAAATTAGTATTGCGCATTAAGGATACAGGTATTGGTATTCCTGAAAATCAAATCGCGCATATATTCGACCGGTTCTACCAACTGGACAATAGCCAGACACGCAAAACTGAAGGGACGGGTATTGGCCTGGCACTGACCAAAGAATTGGTGAAGCTGATGAATGGTACGATTGAGGCGAAGAGTCCACCCGTGGGTGCTACGAAAGGAACCGAGTTTATTCTTCACTTTCCCATTTTTACGGTTACAGATACCGATGCAGAACCTGTTTTTATTCCACCCTATAAAATTCAGGACACCATTGAAACACGCGATGATAGCGCAAGTCCATCGAACGTGGAATCAAATGGGTATAACTCCGAAATACCTTTAATTCTGCTCGTGGAGGATAATGCTGATGTGGTTGCGTATACGGCGAGTTGCCTGCAGGAGTATAAAATAGCGGTTGGTAAAGATGGATCGGAGGGATTTGATATCGCCATTGATGCTATCCCTGACCTGATCATTACGGATGTGATGATGCCGTATATGGATGGATTTGAGATGGTTGATAAGCTTCGCAATGATGAACGGACAAGTCATATCCCTGTGATTATGCTTACGGCTAAGGCAGATATTGCCAGCAAATTGGAAGGGATCGATAAAGGAGCTGATGCATATCTGGAAAAACCATTTCACAAGGAGGAATTGTTGCTTCGGATCAAAAAACTCTTAGAGCAGCGGAAATTATTACAGAAGTATTACAGTCGACAGATTGGGATTGTCGCAGATGGAGATGAGAAGAATAAACCTGTACCAGACTCTGGCAGCATTAAAAATTCAGAAAATGAATTCATCAAAAAGATCAGGGAAGTAGTAGAAGCTAATTTCAGCAATAGTGAGTTTAGCGTGGAAAAATTGTGCAAGCTGGTCTTCATGAGTCACTCACAATTGCATCGAAAGCTGGAGGCGCTGACAGATTGTTCGCCAAACCAATTTATCCGCATGGTAAGGCTGAATAAGGCCAAGGAATTATTAGCTGATCCTTCGAACAGCATTAGCAGTGTGGCGACGGAAAGTGGTTATAATGATCCGAGTTATTTTGCGAGGATCTTTAAGCAGGAGACGGGGATGACGCCACAGGAATGGCGTAATAGGTAATTGAATAATGAATACTTCGACTGCCGCTCAGCACAAGTAGCGAATATCGATTAGCTAAGTACGAATGAGAAGGCGAAGTAAGAACTGAGAAGTAGCGATTAGAAGTAATCTTTCCACGACATACTTCAATTTACAAATTCTACTTTTTACTTCTACTTCTACTTCAACTTCTTACTTCGATACTTGTGGTGAGCGGAGCCGAACCATTCGCTATTGGATATACAGCTACCTCATCCACACGGAAGCTGCTATGATCATAGTTGATTACTATTGGTGCCATGGCTGGAGTTTCCCTAAGATCGTCGAATAATGCTATCTCCAGCCTTCAAGAGAATTCAAAATGGAACGCACCTATTGGTCGGAGATCATTTCAGCCAGCAGGCGGTGCGATTGTCCGTTTTTGACATCTCCTTGTCTGTTGCGGGTGCTGCGCCCCGGATACCTTTGCACTATAAATCGACAAACATATCAATGGAAAAGAATATAGCTATCCTTATGGCTGATTTAACAGGATATACTGCCTTAACGGAAACCCATGGCCCGATTGCAGCTGCTGATGTAATAGATCGATATATCCAGATTGCTGAAAAATGCCTGGTGGGTGATACCCAAATACATGAACGCAGGGGAGATGAAATTATGTTTGTCGCTGATTCGCCGGAAGCATTGCTCGCCACAGCACTTCAATTAGAAGCAAATACCGTCTACGAGCAGAATTTTCTGCAAGTGCATGGAGGGCTTCATTACGGAAAGGTATTCATGCGGGCGGATAGTTATTTTGGGGCTGCAATCAACATGGCATCAAGAATTGCCGGCAAAGCTTCTCCGGGTACTTTCTGGTGTTCTGACGATTTCATCGATGCTATACCGGATAAGACTGTTTACAGCTTCCTGTCCAAGGGCAATCATCGCTTTAAAAATAGTACAACAGAAATGGAGGTCTTTGAATTAAAAGTTAATCGCATCAACAGTCAGGCGGTAGATCCGATATGCCGCATGATCATTGTGGACTATCAACATGCCATTTATTACCACGATAGACCCCGGCACTATTTCTGCTCGTCAGAATGCCTGGGAATTTATCAGAAAAATCAAAACGATAAAGTGTTCGATAATCAGCAAAATGATTATTCAAAAAATCAAGTGTATTACAATCCAAATTAATTTACTTCGTCATGATAGCAACTATAATAGGCATTGCCGGCGGGTTGTCAACCATCTCCCTTTTTCTTTTACTGAAACAGTTTGATAAGCAGTTGATGTACGGACTCATACTCTGCGGGATCGGGTTTCTGTATGTAGGCTTTGCCTGGTCTGATCCGCAAGCTCTGTTGATAAATGCTATACAAGCTGTGTGCTTTGTGTTTTTGGCATATTTCGGTATTACCAAAGGTTTAAACCTGTTGGCAGCCGGATATTTTCTGCACGGAATCTGGGACTTGGTGTATCACATGTTTCAGGATGCTAATCTGATCCCGCCGCACTATGACCTGTTTTGTATGTCCATTGATTTCACCATCGGACTTTATATTTTGCTACTCAACTATACCAGGTCGCTAAAACCATCCTTGAAACCGCAAGTCCGTGAATCGTAATTAACCCAATGTAATTTGTATCAACATGAAACTTTATTGGTCAATGCCGCATGGATTGCACATCCATTATCAACTGGTACTGGAAGCCTATAGTCTTGAAATGGCTAACGGTAACGTACCGCTTGCCTGGAGACACCTTGAACGAGCGCATATTATCGGTCAACCGTGGTTCGTGCAACACACTCAGGTACATTGGTTGATGCTTAAGTTTGGCATCAGGATCAAAAATAGTAGGGAGATACTTGGCCAGCTGCCGCGACTATTGGTGGGAGGCGTAAAATCGTTTGTAGGGAAAATCCCAACCGGTAATACGGGCGGCGCTAATGTGCCTCCATTTAAAGTAATGGAGATTCCGGAGGATCTTATCACTATTATGAAGCCCTTTAGAAATTTTTAGAGTAATTAGATAAACAAAGCCACTGGCCATCGCGAGTCATTCCCGGTTTAATTCATTCTCCAGATGCAAAAATTTGCTTTTATCATTCCGCCTACAGTCGAATTGCTGGACATGGCAGGGCCCGCACAGGTTTTTACTGAAGCGAAGTTTTATGGGTTCGATATAGCAATTGAATTTTATCGGTTTCAGGAAAATCCGGTGAGTACCGCTGGCCTGGGATTTGAAAACCTCGGCCATTACCAGGAAGCCAATGTAAAGGAGGGGGATTTTGTGTTTGTACCTGGTATGGATCATGATTACGTCAATAGTATTGCATTTAAAGCTGAAAGGGAATTCTTTGCATGGTTGAGAGCATGTTCAGACAATAATGTAACAGTCTGTTCCATTTGTACCGGTGCTTTTGCCCTGGGTCATGCGGGTTTGTTAAAAGATACGGAATGCACTACCCATTGGCGGAGAGTCAAAGATTTACAAACGCAATTTCCGCAGGCCAGGGTCGTAGCTGATATTTTATTTATAAAGAGCAATAATGTATATACAAGTGCGGGTATCAGTGCCGGCATTGATCTGGCCCTGGCGATCCTGGAAGATTTAAAGGGCCCGTTGTTTACGCATAAAGTGGCCAGGGGGCTTGTCGTGTATCACCGGAGAAGCGGGACACATAAACAGCAAAGCATTTACCTGGATTATAGAAATCACATCAATCCGCAGGTTCATCAAGTACAGGATTACCTGATCGATAACCTGGCTAAGGAGAACAGCATTGAGTCGCTTGCCGATTTGGTGGGCATGAGCCCCCGGAATCTCAGCAGGGTATTTAAAGAAAAGACCGGTTCCACGGTGCTGGAATACCTGACTTTATTGAGGAAGGAATATGCACACACCATGCTGAATAATCCTGAATATACCATTGAATACATCGCTTCTAAATGTGGGTTCAAAACCGCGAGGCAATTGCAACGGATATTGAAGAAATAGCTCTCCGAAGGGCAGGTGATTAGGCCGGGTCTTTTACAGTTCAAGAGGATTCAAAATGAAACGCACCTATTGGTCGGAGATCATTTCGGCTGAACAATCTATACGGCAACTCTGACCAAGGCAAAAAATTTCATAATACTTGTATGCTTCGGTCGCTGAGATTGTCGAAGCGAATAAAATGGGCATAGCCCAAACTATGAGTCCCACTCGATTTTTTTCTAAAGAATCAATTCATGATGCCTTCATTCAGTAGGAATTTCATTGACTATGGGCGGTCCCTGAGCTTGTCGAAGGGAAGAAAATGGGCACAACCCAACCCACTGAGTTCCGCTGGATTTTTTTTTCAAAGAATTCATTTCATTTGCAAGATCTTTCAGAAAAAAAATACAGCGGAACTCATGTGTGCGGTTTCGTTTCTTTTCTTCCCTTCGACAAGCTCAGGGACCTCCTTGCGAAATGATTATCAATGGAGGCGGCAATGTTTTGTTTCTTCCACTTCCACAATCAGGGACCGCCTTGGATATGATTATCAATGGAGGCGGCAGTGTTTTGTTTCTTCCTCTTCCGCAATCAGGGACCTCATTTCGAAATGACTATCAAATGAGAAATTCATCCAACATCTCTTTCAGGATCACCTCCGAATCTGCCGAAATCCTAATCGCAGCACTAAACAATTCTTCTATAACTTCAATTTTATTCAGGTTCACCGCTTCTTCTATTTTCATCAGTTCTTCTTTCAAACTGGCGATGCCCATAAAATCAGCTTGTGGCTTTAAGGAATGTGCATTAATACGAAGTTGATTCCAATCACTATCATGAATGTTGCGTTGCATCTCCTCAAATGTCTTTGGTGCCACATCCAGGTAAAGTGAAATGTAACGTTTCATCTTTTTAGGATCATCTTTGGCGAATTTTTTTAAAAAGGTTAAGTCGACCATTTACACGTTGGCTTTAATCAGCTGGAAAATCTCTTCGAACGCATCCTGACCTTTAATCACATAATGCGTAGCGCCATACATGATGGACTGCGAAGCAGTTCCGTAACTCTTTTGACTGGATAGCATGATGACCGGCAGAGCTTTGTTGCGCTTGTGTATTTCCTTCAGGATATCGATACCATTGGCTGCATTTTTTTCTTTTGAATTTAAATAATAATCCAAAATCACAGCATCTGGTTGTTCATCTAAACTTTGTAAACATGCCTCACCGGTTGGAAAGGACTTTACGTTAAAACCACCATATTGTTCTTTCAAATAATCTGATAACATTTCCGACAATAAGGGCTCATCATCCACGATAAAGATGGTGGGATTGGTATTAGTCATATGTTTTTGTTTTGAGGTTATATATCTTTTGTAGTAATTCGTTAATATCAAAAGGCTTCCCAATAAAATCATTCATGCCTGCCTGGTAGCACAAATCGACTTCTTCCTTAAGCACATTGGCGGTCATGGCTATAATGGGTGTATCGGCTTTCCCATTTGCCAAAGCTCTAATAGCTATGGTGGCTTCGTAGCCATTCATTTTTGGCATTTGCACATCCATGAGGATCACATTATAGTCATCCAATCTTAATTTCTCAACCGCAATTTCGCCATTTTCGGCAACGTGCACGACCACACCCTCAATAGCGTCTTCCAACTCCTCCTGAGCAACCACGGCATTAAATTGATTATCTTCTACCAATAAGACTTTGATGCCCTTTAACAACTCTGCTACATTGTTATCAGCATGTTCTGTTTTGTTTTCAAGCGCAGTTTTTTCAGCTATTTCATAAGGTATTGCAAAATGAAACTGGCTGCCTTTACCTTTTTCGCTTTCTACCCAAATGCTTCCGTTGTGCAGTTCTACCAATTTTTTAGAAATACTTAAACCTAAACCTGTACCACCGAACTTCCGGGAAGTGTCACTATAAGCCTGCTCGAATGATTCAAATATTTTACCCATTCTATCTTCATCAATGCCAATACCAGTATCCGAAACAGTGAGATGCAGATTCAGTTTTCCATCAGTTTTTTCTGATTGAACAGTAGTAGTAACCAATCCCTTTTCCGTAAACTTAATGGCATTCCCAATCAGGTTGATGAGAATTTGTCTTAGTCTGTTAGCATCACCTTTCACATTCAATACTTCTGTTGGAATTTCTTTTTTAAGTTCCAGTCCTTTTTCTTCTGCTTTAAACTGCATAATGGTATGCACATTATTCACCAATTCATTTACAGAAAAAGCTTCTTGCTCAAGTTCTACTTTGCCTGCCTCAATTTTAGAAATATCCAGAATGTCATTGATGATTACCAGCAAGGAATCGGAAGACTGCTTTATGCCATTCAAATATTCCTTTTGATCTTCATTTGGATTGCGTCGTATTAAAATATCGGTCATTCCCTTGATAGCGTTCATAGGGGTACGGATCTCATGGCTCATATTTGCTAAGAACTGATGTTTGGCTCGTTCACTGGCCTGGGCTTTTTCTTTTTCAGCTTCTATGATTTCGTTTTTCTTCTTAAGCAGTACTTGCGTCTTTCGTATAAATTTTAAACGATATAGCAACCCCAGAGCTGCCAACAAAGCTCCGATCCCAAGGAGGATGAGTAAGTTTTTGGTTGCTTTTTGCTTATTGAGTTGAGTTTGAAAATCAAGTTCTGCTTTAAGCTGTTGCCGTGTGAATTGATTCTCCATATCAAGGCGGGTTACCTCACTGCTGTTCCTTAACACATTCATGGAGTCTTGAACATTCACGTATTGCTTGTAATTTTCCAAGGCCTCTTTATAGTTTCCGTTTGCTTCATAGGCTTTGACGAGGATATCATATTTATCAGCAGCCGTCTGAAAAAAACTCTGGCCTAGTGATTTAGATGTGTTGAGTATTTTAATGGCATCGTCATACTTTTTCAGACCTAGATAGGCTTTAGCCTTTTCAATGGTTACATCTGGCGGAAAATATTGGCCTCCGCTTTCTGCAACAATAAATTCTTCAACTTCACTAATCTCCGCCAAGGCACCTGTATAATCTCCGGATAAATTCTTAATTCCTGCATTTACCGTCTTTGCAAAATGATAACAAGACTCACAATGTTTAACATTTTTCATAATGTAAAGCGCTGAATCAATATATATCTGCGCCCTTAACTCATCTTTTAGTTTTATCATTAAGCTGGACTTGGCTACATATTCACTGCCCATGTTAAACGTATCCTTTAACCTGTGGGATACCTGTAAGCTTTTATCAATGTACTTTTCCGCTTCCGTATAATTTCCAATGTTGGTATGAATAATGCCGAGCATTTCGTTGGTTCGTGCATATCCGGCATCGATTAAATTTAATTCTTCCGATAAACGCAAACTTTCCTGTAGATGCAATAATGCGACTGGATACTGGTCTTTATTTATGTAGTAATATCCTATAGTAGAGTATAATCCCTGAAGCATTTTAAGATCCTCAGGGGTATCGGACAACGTACTTTTTATTCTATTGAATTCACTTAAAAATGCTTCGTCTTCTATATCTTCTGCGCATGCATTTAATAAAATCATATAGGCCAAAAAAACCGGAAATTTGGAGGCATTTGCAAGTTTTGCGCTTTCTATAACCTTGTTTGCTTCTATACATCCGCATTCAAAGTCATTTTGAATGACCCCATAATTATATGACGAAGCGAGATAAAAGAGCGGTAAGTATTCCTTCTTATCCAGTTTTACAGCCAATTCGATAGCAACATTAGATTCCACAAGCCACTTTTCAGCCAACTTGTGTTCATCGTCAAACACCTTCATATTATTAAGCCTGTCAAAGTAGACATCGATTCTGTCTACTTCCGGTTTTGTCGTATCAGCCCAAATGGCAAACAACGAAGCATCGTCTTTGGATTGGCTATGGAGAATGCTTGTAAAAAGCATTCCTGCCAATATCCAAATGAACCTGATATATATATGAAAGTGGTAGGCCATCATTTCTTAATTAGCAGATTAATTTTATTCAGCAGTTCAGTGGTATCAAAAGGCTTCCCGATAAAATCGTTCATTCCCGCCAGGTAGCATAGATCGACTTCTTCCTTTAGTACATTGGCGGTCATGGCGATGATAGGTGTCCTGGATCTTCCATTGTCCAGAGCCCTGATAGCTATGGTGGCTTCGTACCCATTCATCTTTGGCATCTGGACATCCATCAGAATGATATCATATGCTGTCGATCTTAATTTCTCCACAGCGATGGCCCCATTTTCGGCTACGTCTACGAGAACGTCCACAATGGCATCTTCCAACTCTTCCTTGGCCACGACCACATTGAACGCATTGTCTTCTACGAGCAGGATATGAATGCCTTTGAGTGCTCCTGCAATATTACTATTGTCAGCTATCGTCTTGGTCTCCAGAGCAGGGGAGCCGGCCAATTCATAAGGGATGGTAAAATGAAACTGACTTCCTTTGCCCTTTTCACTCGTTACCCAGATTTTGCCCTTTTGCAGTTCGACAAGCATCTTGGAAATGCTTAACCCAAGGCCAGTGCCTCCGAATTTCCTTGACGTGTCGCTGTACGCCTGCTCAAAAGAATTGAATATTTTATCTAACCGATCTTTGTCAATGCCTATGCCGGTATCAGAGACCGTAAAATGCAGATGGACCTTGTCATCTACTATAGTTGATTCTAGCGCTGTAGTCACGAGACCTTTGTCGGTAAACTTAATGGCATTGCCGATTAAATTGATGAGGATCTGACGCAATCTGGTGACATCGCCTTGTACATATACGTGCTCTACTGGAAAGTCCTTCTTAAGTTCCAGACCTTTCTCTTCGGCTTTGAACTGCATGATCGTATGGACATTATCCAGTACATCATTTACTGAGAAAGATTCATGTTCCAATTCTACTTTACCAGCTTCAATTTTAGAGATGTCCAGAATATCGTTAATGACAATCAATAGGGATTCAGAAGATTGTTTAATGCTTTGCAGATATTCCTTTTGATCGTCCTTCGGATCACGTCTGATTAAAATGTCTGTCATGCCTTTTATGGCATTCATGGGTGTACGTATCTCGTGTCTCATATTGGCCAGAAATTGATGTTTGGCGCGCTCGCTTGATAACGCTTTCTCTTTTTCTATAACCAATTCCTGGGTTCTTTCATCCACCGTCATTTCCAGCTTCTCTTTTTCTGCTCTCAGGTGGCGTTCCCTGTATTTACTAAATACTCGCAAGGCCAATAGAAAAAATAAAGAATATGCAACATAAGCCCACCATGTGCGGTACCAGGGCGCAAGGATTGTAATGTTGATTTGCGTTCCATTTTCATCCCAAACACCATCGCTATTGGCTGATTTTATATGAAAAGTATAATGGCCGGGTGATAAGTTAGTATACGTAGCTGTCCTTTGTGTGCCGTTAGTAATCCAGTCAGGATCATAGCCTTCTAATCTATAGGCATATTGATTCAATGGGGCATTGACAAAATGTAAGCCAATAAAATTAAAAGTTAATTTATTTTCATTGTAAGCGAAGGTTAAACTTTGCAGATCAGTTGTAAAAACGGTACTGTCCCTTTTCCAATCTTTGTATTGGGCTGGATGATAGGTGATCGATTCTAAAATGGTAAGTGGTGGTGCTACATTTCTATCAAGGTTTTCAGGATTAAAACTGAACAACTTTGCTTTATCTGAAAAAATATAAAACATGCCGTCAGCCCTTTTATTGATATAGTACAGTTTATTTATGGGCAGGCCATTTGCGGTGGTATAATTTGTAAATGTTTTAGTTTTATTATTGAACTTGGACAAACCTCTATCTGAGGTTGCCCAAATATTACCGTCCTTGTCTTTCGCAATCTTGCTGATACTATTAAATAGCAAACCTTCATTTTCTGAATAGTTTATGAAGGTTCCTGTCTTCTTATCAAATAGAAATAGTCCATCTAAATAAGTCGCCAGCCATAAAAGATTATTGTTGTCTTCAATAATGTCTGTAATACAGTGCAATCCTTCTTTGAAATTATGAAATGATTTGAATTTTTTTGTTTTGGTATCAAAACGGTTCAATCCACCCAGATTAGCACCCATCCATAAAATACCATCATCATCTAATACCATACATTGGATCGTTTTGTCATCAAGAGAGTCTTTTACTGGTTGAAGCGTTCCGGAATTTTCTATGTACGGGTATCGGGTAAATTTATTTGTTTTCTTATCAAAACTATTAAGACCGTTTTCTCTGGTGGCTATCCATAAAATCCCTTCTTTATCTTCTACAATATTGCTTATATTTTTACTGCCGATCGTAGTGCTGTCTTTAGGACTATTTTTATAGTCTATGTATGTTTGTGTCTTGAGGTCATAACAACGCAAACCTGAATCCCAATAATTAATCCAAAGCAAGCCTTCGCTGTCTTTAAAAACGATAGCGATATTTGTGTCCCTGGCTGGAACTTTCAGGTCCATGAATACAAGGCTGCTGAGAGCAGTGTTCCAACTCAAAAGATTTCGTTTATCATAAATGAAAAACGAATGATCACCATCTTCACCGACAATATGATAATCTGTTTCGCCAAATTTTACGTCCTTTCCATTGTATTTTAAAGTCGGTTGTACATTATTAAAAACAGCTTTTTGTGTGTTTTCATAAGCAATACCTGTACACGGCAAGGTGAGCCATAGATTCTGAGCTCTGTCAAAAAATATATTGTTGATACCTCCATAGCAATTAGGTAAACTGCCTTCTTCCTCTGAGTGCGTATACAAAATACTTTTACCTGTTTTTACATCCAAAAACCACAATCCTACAAAACTGCCACCAATCCAGATATTGCCCTCTTTGTCTGATGCTAATTCTGATGCCGTAAAAGGCACTTTATTGTTTGGATCAAATTCGAAATTTGTAAAACTATCGTTAGCGTGGTTATATAATGACACTCCTTTTTTTGTTACGAACCATAACCTTTTCAAAGAATCGGCGGCAACTAAAAGACAAGAATCGCTTACTATAGAAGCTCGTACATTTTTGTTATGGGGGTATTTTTTAAGTGTTTTTGTTTTAGTATTAAATTGTATTACATTTTCATAAAGTAGCTTATCTGTAAATTTTAAATTACGTGTAGTCATCCAAATAATATCATCATTCATCGGATCTACTGTCATTTTTTCAAAAACTGTATTTTTCGGGAATCCGGAAAGCACGTAAAAAGGATGAAAAATATTATTTGCCTCATCATAATAACTCAACAGGCTATCAGATGTTACCCATATTACACCTTTTTTATCCTTTATAAGGTCTCTTTGTTTGTGTGCAGGTAAATAATACGTTCCGGTCTCAACTGCACTAAATGATTCCACGCTTTGTTTGTGCGTATCGTACAAAAATACTTTTGGATTTTTAAACCCTATATAAGGTGAATTATGTAATATCCAAAATCGTTCTTTGTCTTCTATCCATTTTGCATCGAAGTCAAGATCTTTGTATAATTTGCTTTCATTCTCTATTTTCGTTTGCTCAAATGCATCTATTTTAACATTGTACGTATATATACCTGATTCAAAAATAATAGCCCATAACGTTCCATGGCTATCTTCATATAAGGAAGTCACAACACATACATCAACATCGTTTCCTTCTCTATCTTTGAAAGGATAATTCTTCAATTGAAAGCCATCATAACGAACCAGGCCATTTTGAGTGCCAAACCATAAATAACCATATTTGTCTTGTGTGAACGATACGATCTGACTCTCAGGCAATCCGGTTTCAGTCGTTATACTATTGAAATACGGCTTTTTTGTTTGTGATTGAACCAAAGTAGAACACGAACATCCTACTGCGATGACTATCATTATTTTGATCAAAGCCTTCATCATGATATTTTAAATTTTAGGCTATAAATTTTTTGTATTAATTCCTGGGTATCAAAAGGCTTCCCGATAAAATCATTCATGCCTGCCTGGTAGCACAAGTCGACTTCTTCCTTTAGCACATTGGCGGTCATGGCGATGATCGGCGTACGGCCTTTTTCATTGTCTAATGCTCTAATGACTTTAGTGGCTTCGTATCCATTCATCGTCGGCATTTGCACATCCATCAGGATGATATCATAAGATTGTGATCTTAATTTTTCAATCGCAATGAGTCCATTCTCTGCAACTTCAACGCTCACATTTTCGACTGCATCTTCTAATTCCTCCTGCGCCACCACTACATTGAATGGATTGTCTTCTACGAGCAGGATGCGTATACCTTTGAGTTCCGCTGAAATATTTCTATCTGTATCCTCTCTCTTGCTTACAACAAGAATAGGTTCGGCCGTATCATAAGCGATGGTGAAATGGAATCGACTCCCCTTACCTTTTTCACTCTCCACCCAAATTTTACCATGCTGCAGTTCCACCAGCATCTTGGAAATGCTAAGTCCTAATCCGGTGCCTCCAAATTTCCTGGATGTATCACTATAGGCTTGTTCAAACGACTTGAAGATTTTATCCATCCGATCTTTGTCAATTCCGATGCCGGTATCTGAAATCGTGAAATGCAGATTGAGTTTGTCATCCACCTTTTCAGTTGTTAGCGCGGTAGTGACAAGTCCCTTTTCTGTGAACTTAATAGCGTTACCAATAAGATTGATCAGGATCTGGCGCAATCGGGTAGCATCGCCTTTAACATAAAGGTGACCGGCGGGAATATCTTTTTTTAGTTCCAGTCCTTTTTCTTCCGCCTTGAAATGCATGATGGTATGCACATTATCAATGAGCTCCGTAATTGAAAATGGTTCTTGCTCCAATTCAATTTTTCCTGCTTCAATTTTGGAGATGTCCAGGATATCGTTGATGATCACCAGGAGTGAATCTGAAGATTGTTTGATACTATCCAGGTATTCCTTTTGATCTTCTTTGGGATTGCGTCTGATCAGGATATCGGTCATGCCTTTGATCGCATTCATGGGCGTACGGATCTCATGGCTCATATTGGCCAGGAATTGATGTTTGGCCCGCTCAGATGCCTGGGCTTTTTCCTTTTCTTGTTGATCTTTTCGTAATTGTTTCAGTCGATAGGCGGTGATCAACATCAATCCAAGTGTGGATAATGTGAAAAAAGTATATCCAATAACGATTTGTTGATCGGGCTTTACGTTCCATGCCGGAAGAATAGGCATGATGAACACAGAGATAATAATCAGGAAATAAAACAATAAGAAAAACCTGGCGTATTTAACGCGTTTAATCGTCGTATAGATCGCCTGAACCAACAAGATCGCCATCACCAACAAAATGATACCCATCATTACATTAATGTATACAGGCGCATCATCTGAAGCTACTAATAGTTCAAAAAAGTATTTGTAGGCCAACCCTACGAGAGAAGTGAGCAGGGCCATCAGTAATACATAATAGGTAACCATATTGAATTTTTGCACCCAATGAGCTATCTTCTTTACATCCAGGATATTTTCGGCATATTTAAACAAACCTAAAATGCTGATAGCCCCTCCTAAAAATAAAATGGCCTGATTGGATTGAAATTGCCTAAAGATGTTTGACGTATTAAGCACGGTGAGAAAAAAGCCAAAGAAGAAAAACATCAGATAGAGATGCGTATGCTCTTTGTTGATTACGTAATTGATTAAATAGTACAACATCTGGATAAGTAAAATACCTATCATGATATAATGCGGCATGTATTGTTTATTATGACTATACCATAATTCCGATTCTTCAAAATGTGCCATTTCAAACTTAGTGAGATCGGTCGATGAATAAGGGAATAACTTGTTTGATTTAAACTTAATATAAATGGTTAAGCTGTCGTTGTAGTGGGCATTAATCCGGAAAATATTATACAAACCGGGTACTGTTTTCTTGTCATCCCGAATATTGCTTCCGGAAATAAATTTTTTATACACATGATTACTGTCCGGTATGTATACCTCCGCATCATTCCATTGTTCGGGCATCATAAATGAGTGCCAGGTAACATTTTTTGCTTTATTCACTACATTGAGTTTAGCCCAATAATAGGCTGATGGTGGCTGGGCTATAAGTTGGTAAGGATACTTCGGATCTAACTTGTCCCAGTGCTTGATCACATCAGCCAGGTTGTATTTCTGCTCCGGGTCTTTAATAAAATTTAAGGCGTTTAGCAAATGGTTTAGCCTCCGTGGTTGACTAAAAACATGTGTATGAATGATGGAATCCGGGATATGATAATACCCATTGAATTCATAAAAGTTCTTTGTGCTTTCCATGATCATGGAGATATAATTGGGACGCCAGTAGGGTGCATTGTCTTTTCTGGTGCCTTCCAATCGTATATAAAGCGTTTTACCCTCGTTCTTGTCCAACTCTATCTCAAATATGTTGTGGTTGTATTTAAAATCTTTCTCTCCCGGAGAAAGGGCCAGGCCAATTCGAAAATGCTCAGCCTCCTTGTTTTTGGATTGCATATATATATCAACCTTATCCCAACTCGCTCCCCAATGTTGACCAATACGAAATAAGTATTTCCCTTTCTCCGTTGCGCTGCCGGCTATTTTAATCTTAACCCAATACACTACATCCTGGTTGAATATTGCCTTGGGTGCTTTATCCATGTAGAATCCCTGTTCTCTTAAATCATATAATTCTTTTCCGGGTTCAACAGTAAAATTGCTTTTGTACGTATCCTGTAAAGTTGGTGTGCTAATCGTAGTGAATTTCAATGCGCCTTCGCTATCTTCTAAAATCTGAAGTTCGTCGTATATAAAAGCATTTCTACCCAGGATCGAACTTTGCGATTCAAAATAATCTAACCCTTCATCAACATGATAACCATAGGCTATAGCTAGCTCTCGAACACGAAGTTCAAACTGGTCACGTTGTTTTGTATCTCCTTTATAGTGATATGCCTTTGAAAGTATTCTATACGCATCGCGAAGATTGATCGTGTCCTTATTCAAAGCAGATTCTTCCGCCACTTGATTTGATTGCCTTATAGCGTCATCATATTTTTTATCCTCTATGGTTTTGAACAGGTTTGATATGGTTAGTTGGCGTGCTTCAAAACCAGGTGGTCGTGCAGGTGATTCTATAGGAATGCCAGTATATAAGCTATCGGGTGAATTGGTTTGAGCAAGGCACAATGCTATCCCCGTAAAAATCAATAGAAAGGAAAATAATAGTTTGGCTGAATCCATCTCTGCACATTTTCGTTGACCAAACCTAAGGCATACACTGCTCCAATGCCATGTTTGAGTGATCAGAAGGTAGCCATACTTATCAAGCGGTGCAGAATGTTGTGATCGGATTGGCTGTTCTCTCTCCTCCTGGCCGTTGACTACCCACTTAGATTCCCTGAGCCCGAAGCTCTGATTGAGCAGAGCGAAATAAATAATAAGGTATCTTGCCTACACGTAACATGAAGCCTATAAAAGCCCTGATAGTTGAAGACAATGCCTTTATGGCAACCGTTTTGTCCGATTTACTTCAGCAGGACGGTTCCAAAATTGCTGTTTCAGGAATCGCCCATTCAGGTAAGGAGGCACTCCGCTTAATCGCTTCCATCAAACCCAATGTTGTCTTCCTGGATATTGAACTTCCTGACATGACAGGTTTTGAGCTTCTTCAGCAGCTGGATGACATTAACTTCCAAACTATCTTTACCACCTCCCACAGTCACTATGCAATAAGGGCATTTCGCTTTAATGCCTTAGACTATCTGATTAAACCGATTAACGAAAGCGAACTTGATGAAGCGATAAAGCGCATACAAAAGTCTGCAAGTAATAGTGCGGAAGTTAAACATGCGTTGTCCAATCTTGAATCCCAACCTGTTGAAAATCAAAAACTGGTATTATCAACTCAAAATGGAACGTTGCGACTGCCTTTAAAACAGATCACACATATTGAAGGAGAGCGCAATTATAGTTATATACATTTATCAACCGGATCAAGAGAGTTGTCATCAAAAAATTTAGCCTATTTCGAAGATATACTACTAGATAAAAGTTTTTTCAGGTGCCACCGATCCTACCTGGTGAACAGATATCACATTGAGGCATTAAAAAATGAACACTTTGTACTGAAAAATGGATTTGAAGTTCCCATTTCCCGGCGAAAGGTTACAGAAGCGAATAGCTGGTTTTATTAAGTACAGAATACATAGACCCATTGAGTCAAGTTACAGCAAACTGGTTAGGACCCTTGTGGATATGAATTCTATTTCTTCCTTAAACAGGTTGATATTTGGTGATCATTTCATAACCTAAGAATAGATATTTCTCATCCAGTATTTGGCTATTTCGGGTAAAAATATATTCTTGTTACAGAGTAAAAAATATTACGTAAAAGTTAAAAGCACTTAGACTCAAGTAAATCTTTTATTTCTGCAAACCCAATTGACGATCCGCATAATAAATGCCTTTCTCTTCAGGTTCCTGATAACATTCCGGGCATAGGTATTTTCCTTTGTCTTTTTCTTCTTTTTCCACGGTAGGAACTATTCGAAACTCATTGGCATGAGCATCCTTGCGAATGCCTGTGACCTGCCAGGATACTTTTACGTTTGGCTTATCGCTTTGAATTCTAAACGTGTTTTGGCTCACTTCGCGTTCGACCATTACCTGAGCAAACGTGCCAACCGTAGTCAATTGATAACGAAAATCACGATTGAGCGCCTCAAAATAATCTGGTAGTATAACTGTAGCAAATCCATCTTCATCTGTGGTGACATTCCCGTTGTACACATTCATCATATCCGGGCTTTCAACGAAGGAATGGTAGAGAAATTTATTTTCGGGATCCAGTGGGTGATCAATTTTAAACGAACCGCTGCCTTTTTCTAAAATCTGACCATACAGCTTGCCTTGAAAATTTCCTGCGTATCCGCCCCCATTAGAAAATGCAAAAACCCCCGCAACATCATCTCCTGAAAAATAACCTCCATACTCAGATGACTGTGCCACAATCCCAAAACGATCCCCATTGGCCATTACACCTTTCTCAAAAGATGAAGTAGTCGTCAAACCGATTCCAGAACCACCAGTCACATATATCCCATGATAATCAGTATTAACTATTATTTCTCCCTGTGTTTCAATCGCAACATAGGCTGGACCTGTAGCATGAGCTTGTAATGCAATTCCGTCAATACCAGAACTTTCTGCCTTAATACCCACATTTGATGATTGACCTAAAATGCCAAATCCGGAATCACTAAAACCTAACACACCATAACTGCTGGATGAATAACCACGAACTCCTGCTAATCCTCCCGAAGGATCTTCTCCAATAATGGCTGCATCTCCACCTCCATTTGTGATACCATGAATTGCACCCCCACTGCCGGAATTGTTAACAGTAAATAAAGTTGCTGAACTAGATTGACTCCCTGTATAAGGCAAATTAAAACTCCCGCCACCAGGCAATGTGACTGAATTACCATCGCTAATACTTAGCTGGTTTCCATTTAAATCCAGCAGTTGCAATTCATTAGAATCTGAATCATCTTCAGCGGAAATTACCTGACCAGAAATATTAATGCCTGAGCCAGCCTGATATTCCGGCAAAGTGACCGAATTGCCATTACTAATAGAAAGTTCATTTCCAGAAAGGTCAAGCGTTTGATTGCCACTGGAACCTGACTGTTCCGCATAAAGAGCATAAGGCACAGACAGCAATTGACTGGTTCCCATTAGGATAAAATTGCCTCCCGTAGCTTGTGGATTTAACTCAACACGCAGAAAATAGGAATTGTCCCCAAATGAAACATTGTTCATGCTGCCTTGTAAAACTGTACCATCTCCGATAGCAGCTTCAAAAACGCCCAATGCTGAAGTAGTGACTAGATGTTCCTCAGAATATCGCACTGCTCCGTTTGAGTTGTCTTCCACTAAGGCAAATCGGATGCGAAGAGTTGTATTTGAGTATGGCTGATTGCTTTGATCACGCGCTACTGCCTGGTATTTAAATTTTTCTGGAGCCTGAGCTTGTAGATTATTCAAAAGGCAAAGAAATAAAATGATGGGAAGAAAAAGTTTCATGCTATTTAATAATTAGAAGTTTGAAAAATTTAGATGGTGTATTGTCTGATCGTTGAATTTCAAGAAAATAGGTCCCTGAGGGGATTTCGTTTAAAGTCATTGTCTGGAATGTCGAACGATCTTCATATGAAATCAGGTACTCACCTAAAATAGTGAGCAGGCGAATTTGAACTGGCTCCTTACATTCAACTATCACGTGTGAATTACTGGGATTTGGATAAACCTGGAGTAAAAAATTATCATCAGCATTTTGACTTCCCACTGAGCCGCTGACATATACTTGGTGAAAACCTTGTGTTAGTATAGGACTGTTGCCTGGATCCGGATTAAAAGTACTTATAACTGGTTCACCCAAGGACCAAGAGAGAGTTCCAAATGAGGGTTCATGAGAGAGTGCGCCTGCACTTCCAATGACACTCGATGAAAGGGATTGACTACTTAAAATCGTAGCAATGCATGTAAGAGATATTAAAATGAATAATCGGATCATAATGGAATATTTAATAGCCCGCTAAGAACTGGGCTGATTAAAGTGGTCAAAATGGATCTTCAATATTAACCATTTTGTGAAAGAAAACCACATTGCCTGAGAAAAAATTAGTAGAATCCATTTTCCCCTTGCTTCTAGATTCTAAATCAAAACTACCAGCATTCTGACCTTAAACCCTTTGCTCTTTGCATTCCTTGTAAACAAGAATTTCTTTATCTCCAAACCCATAACTACATACCTCACAGGATCACAATCAATGCATCCACTTCCTTATAGAGATAATCTAAAAATTACCTAAATTTTCATCACGCCCTATTTGGCTCAAGTATCACACTCGAGTTTGCTTGACAAATCCCTGGAGTGCAACGTCATATTCTTTTGAATTGGCATGATAGGTAATGCTGTTTGTCGTGGGCCAATATCCGGTGCTCTGATATGTGAGTGGTTAAGCTCATGTTAGTAGTTCGTTGTAAGATGTAATTCCTCCATTCATATAATCCTGCCATCTTCCATTTCTATGACATGATCTGTAGATTTTGCAAACTCAGGATCATGTGTCACAATTAATAATGTTTGATTAAAATCATTCGCCAGTGATCTGAACAGATCAAATACGATCTCCCCATTTCGTTTATCCAGGTTACCGGTAGGCTCATCTCCCATAATAATCAGGGGATCATTGATCAGGGCACGGGCAATAGCCACCCGTTGCTTTTCACCACCCGATAATTGATTTGGTTTTTTGTTCGCATGCTTTTCAATTCCGAAAAGTTTTAGTTTTTCCATGGCCTTATTTTCCAATTCAGCCTGTGAATATTTTCCAAGCTTAAGACCCGGAATAATTACATTTTTCAGAACTGAAAATTCGTTGAGCAAATAATGGAATTGAAATACAAAACCGATCTTTTCATTACGAATCCTGGCAAGTTCCGTATGGGTCATGTCTGACATGGTCTCACCGTCGATCATCAATTTCCCTTCATAATCAGTGTCCATGGTGGACAGGATGTAGAGCAGCGTGGATTTTCCACATCCTGATTTCCCTATGATTGACACAAATTCACCGTGGTTGATGGAGAATGAAATATCCTTCAATACATGTTGTACCTGGGCACCCTGAAAATATTTATTGACTTTATCGGTTTCCAGAATTATCTTCTTCATTCTATTTCCCTCTGATGATGACTACAGGATCTACCTTGCTGGCTTTACGAGCCGGTAGCCAACCAGCCAGAAATGTTGTGACAATTCCGAACAGTCCACCAATGATGTAGAACCTGATACTATAGTTGACGGGAAAAGTTTTTATACCGGGTAATGCCGGTGTATCAAAAGGAATGCGATCTATAGCTGCTGAAGTCAGGAATCCAAATATTAAGCCAAACATGGCACCTGCAACACCAATGCTCATGGCGATCATTATAAAAATATTTTTAACGTCCTTTCCGGAAAATCCCGTTGCCTTCAGGATCGCAATGGAATCCATCTTTTCATAGATCATCATATTGAGGATATTATAAATGCCAAAGCCAGCTACAATAAGAAGTGTAATCCCTACGGCATAGGAAATAATAGACCGGACATCACTACCGGTTTCAAATTGCGAATTCACGGTCTGGATGTCTTCCGCATCGATTTCATATGTCTGACTGAATTCTTTAGCCAATGCAGGTGCCATATCGAGATCCCTGAGCTTGATCTGAAGATCCGTAATATAGTTTCTTGGTTTACTTAATAATTTTTGTGCCGTGTTGAGTGAAGTATAGCTTTGGGCTTTATCAATATCCAGCAGACCGGATTGAAAATACCCTACAACCTTGAGAGGTTGCTTTTCTCCGGATGGTGTTGTGATGTATATGATATCTCCGATGTCAGCCAGCATGATTTCCGCAGCTCCTTTTCCGAGGATGATGCTATTGGGGATGTTTTTGAGGTCAATGTAATTTCCGGTAGTAACATACTCACTGAAATGGAACAGGCGGTTTTCGGCTTCCACATCAACGCCATTTATAACACCGGCCAGGTCCAGCGAACCCACATTGTAAAACACCTGGCTGGAAATTTTTGGAGCAATTCCTGCAACCCTGTCATCTTTTGACAGGATTTCCATAATCGGATCAATGTTATAAATTTCCAGGCGTCCACCGCTGGGTTTTACGGAACGGATAAAATGGTAATGATCACTGTATGCTGAATCTCTTTCTACAGGTTGAAAGAGCATGGGTTTGACTTCATTAAAGAGCTTGATATGCGGTGTACGGTTGAGGATCAATCCATCGAGCAGATCATTGAGGCCATTCATGAAACCGAGTAAAGCGATAAACATAGTAATGCTGAACGTCACACCTATAGCTGCAATGAGGGTTTGCCTCCAACGTGCAGTTGACAATGCGAAAGCAATATTGTAGATCAGTTTTAATTTCATTCCGGCAGCATGAGCACATCTTTTTCATCAAGTCCTTCAAGGATCTCAGCCTTTAAATAATCTTTTAAGCCAATAGTAACTTTCAACGTATCCCCGTTTTCCCTGATGACAAACTGGTCGTTAATAATGAACTTGCGTGGCAGGGTCAGGACATTTTCTTTTACCTGCAACATAATATTGGCTTCCAGTGTCAGGTTTGGGTACAATGCGGGAGGTGCATTCACAAAGTCAGCTTCTACCATTTGGGTTTTCGTACGTTCATTCATGATCGGATTCACCCTTCTTACGATAGCTTCAAAAACCTCACCTTTATAACTGTCCATGACAACTTTCACCTGCTGCCCGGGGCGTATGCTGGTTACATCATATTCATCCACCTGCAATTCAAGAATATAATCTTTTGCGTGTCCGACTACTGCGAGAGGAGTTTGTGTGTTGACCATTTCACCTTCTTCGCTAGTCAATGAATATACTTTCCCATCCATATTACTGGTAATTGTATAGTCGCTCTCAGACTGGCGGCTAATCTGAAGGCTCTTTTGTGCCTGTTTGGAAATTATTTCCAATCTGCGCTTTTCATCCCGATATCGTAGACGTGCTGACTCATATGTTGTCTTTGAATTTTGGTACGTAAGCTCTGCCTGTTCAAGTTCAATTTTAGATCCGATATTTTGTGCCCACAAACTTCGCTTGCGGGTGAGCTGAATGGAATCATTCAACATTTTATTTTTCAATAATTCGATATTGAGTATTAGTTCCTCCAGTTTGATGCTGTTGGCCCGGATGTCTGACAGTTCTGCTGAAAGCTGTGCGTTTTCCCGCGACAGTTTGGAAGTTTCATTCAGAACAGTAAAGAGCGGACTTCCTTTTCTTACTGTGTCGCCTTCCTGCACGTGGATTTTGTGAAGGATGCCGTTGACAGTAGAGAATACCTGGTATTGATTTTTTGCTTTCAATACGCCTGAGGCATATACAGATTCCGTGATACTTTGCCGAACGGGCGAAACAGTTTCAGCCTTTTCTTTGCAGGCTGCTATGAAGAGTAAGGTTGTAAGGAAAAATAATGTCTGTTTCATACCCCTCAAGGTTAGGGAGAATTTACCACAATTAGAGGCTGCTTCAATTGGTAAGAAAGATATGAGCATTCCGGAGATCCATTCATATTTGTTTACTCAAT
>JANPKZ010000296.1:0-9050 GCA_031426295.1 Saprospiraceae bacterium | reverse complement strand
AACGCTCAGGGACCGCGCACAGTCAATGAAGGTTCAAATCGAAGGGAAGAAATATTGCTTCGTACTTACGACAGGTATTTCCCCACAATCGGCATCCTTCTTCCCACACCAAAAGCTTTCGGAGAAACCCGAAGGACTGGTGCTGTCTGATGACGCTTGAATTCACTGGTGTTGACTAATTTCAATATGCGTGCTACCAGCGCAGGATCATATCCCATATCAACAATCTCCTGCGGACCCAATCGACGTTCGATATACATGTAGAGGATCGGGTCCAGGATGTGGTATTCGGGCAGGCTGTCACTATCCTTTTGATTGGGACGAAGCTCAGCACTCGGAGGTTTTGAAATAGAATTTTGCGGAATGATAAGACCATCTTTATTGATGTAGTCTGCCAGCAAATAAATTTCTGTTTTATAAATATCCCCTAATACAGAAAGGCCACCTGCGAGATCGCCATACAGTGTTCCATATCCCACAGAAAACTCACTTTTGTTAGTTGTATTCAAAAGGATGTTTCCATGCTTGTTGGACACAGCCATCAATAAAATAGCCCGGCACCGTGCCTGAATATTTTCCTCCGTGACATCAAAAGGCTTGCCTTCCAGCACACCTTCCAGGTTTTTTAGAAAAGCTTCATATGGTTCTTTAATTGGAAGAATATCATAGCGAATACCAAGATTTTCAGCCAGCGCTTTTGCATCATCCACACTATGTGATGAACTGTATGGACTTGGCATCAGGATGACCCTCACATTTTCTTTTCCTAAAGCTCTCGTTGCCATCACCGCCGTAATCGCACTATCAATTCCACCACTCAATCCAAGGATGGCTTTTTTCAAACCTAATTTTCCAAAATAATCTTTCAATCCCAAAATGATCGCATCATGGATCAATGCAATCTTTACTTTTGGCTGCTCACGATGATAACCACCTTTAACCACATCATTCAATTCGTAGTAGCGAATGTCTTCCACGAAATAGGGCATCTCTTCATACACACTTCCATCTGGTGAAAACACAACGGATCCCCCATCAAAAATGATCTCCGTCTGCGCACCTACAACATTCGAATAAAACATCGGGATCTTATACCGCTGCACATTTGCACGTATGACTTCAAGCCGGTCAGCTGCATGATCATAATCAAATGGTGATGCAGATACATTGACCATAAAGTCCGGTTCTTCAGTGATCATGATGTCCATCGGGCACACGGTGTACAATGGATTTTCATTTCCCAGGTTCCAAAGATCCTCACACACTGTCAATGCAATGCGCTTCCCTTTGAACATCACTGTCTTATGTTTCTTCGCAGGTTCGAAATACCTGTATTCATCGAAGACATCATAGGTGGGGAGCAATGTCTTGTGTTGTACATGCAATACCTCCTGGTTGTACAGGAGATAAACGCTGTTGTGCAAATCTTTTCCTTCCACCAGTGGATTGATCGTCGGACTTCCAACAACAATACCAATTCCATCGGAAGCTTCTGTCAATGCTTCAATCGATGCATTTGCATGTCGGATAAAATCACGGAATTCAAGAAAATCTCTTGGTGGATATCCACAGGTTGACAATTCACCAAAGACAACAAGGTCTGCTCCTTTCGATTTGGCTTCAGCTGTCGCTTGGAGCATTTTTTGCAGGTTGCCTTCGAAATTGCCGATGTGGTAGTTCAACTGGGCAATGGCAATTTTCATAAGCTATATTTCATTCCAAAGTTACGATCTGCGGGAGTAATTGACCCGAATTCCCACACAAACCTTGCAGCATAAATCATTACCTTTGGCCCTCTTCAGCAGCTATGGCACAATACATTGTTTCCGCACGCAAATACCGGCCCAACACCTTCGAAAGTGTTGTGGGTCAGGGACATGTGACCGAAACACTGAAGCATTCCCTGCTTACAAAGCAGGTCGCCCATGCTTACCTTTTCTGCGGTCCACGAGGTGTAGGAAAGACAACTGTTGCCCGGATCCTGGCGAAAGCCATTAATTGTGAAAATCTGACAGCAGAAGGAGAGGCATGTAATGAATGTGCTTCCTGCAAGGCTTTCGACATCAATAGTTCGTTTAACATCTTCGAACTGGATGGTGCGTCCAATAATTCTGTTGAAAATATTCGTGCCCTTGTAGAGCAGGTTCGTATTCCGCCCTCCCAGGGTCAGTACAAAGTGTATATCATCGATGAGGTTCACATGCTCAGTACATCGGCATTCAATGCGTTTTTAAAAACACTTGAAGAACCACCATCGTATGTAAAATTTATTCTCGCTACGACTGAGAAACACAAGATCCTTCCGACGATCTTATCACGATGCCAGAGTTTTGATTTTCGCCGAATTCCTGTTCCGGAAATTGCATCTCATCTGCGATCCATTTGTGATTCAGAAAATATCACGGCTGACGATGATGCATTGGTGATCATCGCACAAAAGGGCGATGGTTCGTTACGTGATTCACTTTCGATATTTGATAAGATTGCCAGCCAGTCAAGAGGCGTCATAACCTATGCAGGAGTTCTGGATAATTTGCAATTGCTGGATTACGATTATTTTTTCCGGATTACAGATGCATTGATGCGTGAAGATGTGACAGAAATTTTCCTCACATTATCTGATATTCAAAAACGAGGCTTTGACGGGGAAGCATTGCTATCAGGTTTGTCAGAACATCTTCGTGACATACTTCTTTGCAAGGATACAGCAACAGCAGAGCTTCTTACGCATGGAGAGACGCTTAAGGCACGCTACATGCGCCAGGCAGAATCAATTCCAAGATCAGCACTGATCACCTATCTCGACCTGATCAACCAATGTGATATCACGTATCAACGTGCGTTGCACAAATGGCTGCACATCGAGATGACCCTCGTGCGCATGTGTTATATGCACAGGCGTGAAGAAACATCTATAGCTGCTCCTGTGGCCGAAAAAAAAAAGCCTGACGTAAGTCCTGTTTCTTCCACAACAAATGGTTTAGTTGAAAAAGCAATCCCTGTCAGCAAGGAATCTGTTACAGATCAGCCAGAAATTCTACCTGTTGAAAATTTTGTACAAGAGAAAACAACTCCTGTCGTAACACCTGTTGCAAAAAATACTTTTAATGATGCTACGGATCAGACAATACCTTCTCTAAAAGGATTAGGCAGTCTTCGCAAAAAAGCTGAGGATACGCATGAGGAAGAAAAAAAGAAAGTACCTGTTCTTTCCTTACCTGTAGTGATTGATTTCTGGAAAAATTTTGCGGAAGGTCATGATTCACCTTCCATTCGTCTGACGATGTCAGAAGCTATTGTGGAAGTGAAGGATGAAAAAACAATCCTCATACACATCGGCACCCAAACCGGTAAAAACAGGATCCTCAATGAAGCGAATCTGATCGAAGGACTCCGCAGCCTGGTGCGCATCCCCGACCTTCAGATCCTGATCAATGTTGATACAGAACTTGATAAAAGCAAGGAAATCGCCAAGCCCAAAAAGCTCCTCACCAACCGCGAAAAATTTGAGATCCTCGCTGCTAAAAATCCGTTGATGGAAAAGTTGAGGGATCGATTGGGGCTGGTTCCGGATCAGGAAGATTAATTTGATTTTGGATTTTGGATTTAAAATTTAAATTAAAAAATAGAAAAAAGTTAAGCGTAGGCTTTACCTACGTTTGTGTGTCTTCAAATTTCCGATTTGAACGAAGATCATGGCTGTTATAAATTGTTGGCAAAAATTCGCAAAATAGATTTTGCCAACACACGAATACTTCTACAAAAGCTCAGTACAACTCGTAGGCAAAGCCTACGCTCAACATAAATTTTTAAGTTCAAGACTCGTATGAATTGACTCGTAATTCGTACCTCGTACTTTACTTCATCTTGATTCGAACCTTTCCATCCGTCAGCACAATCGTATCCGTTTCTTTCTGTTTCTTATATCCATTGCCTTCCGGATCAATATCCTGTTCAAAACCAGTAGCACCTGTGACAGCTTTGTTTTCCATCTTGTCAACAAGACGTCCTACGCCGCCAAACGCTGTAGTCATTGCTTTTTCTTTCCACCAGGTTCCAGCCAGTTTGCTATTGAATGTAAATTCAGTGTAGCCATCAGCTCCAATGGTTACTTCAACTGTCTCGCCATTATTTTCTGACATGCCGACATGATACTCCATACGTGGAGATTTAGTTTCTTCCACGTATTTGATGGCAGCAAGACCTTTGTATTTCCCTGTGGCCATGGCTTCATTAATATTTTGTTTTGTATCGGGATAGTAGGCATCAACGATCAGGTATGTACCCGGTTCTTTGATATCTTTTCCATAAAAGTCTGCCAGCCAGATGCGCAAACATTTATCCGGACCAATAGCATTGCCGGTAATATATCCATAATGCCCAATGTTGAGTCGACGTGGTTGTGTTTTGTATTCCTTTCCATTCACCATCACGACAAAAGTGCTGGTATCTTTTTGAGCATGGAGTGAAGCAAACAACAGGAGCAGTGAGGAGATCAGTATAAGCTGTTTCATGTCAGGTTTGTTTTAGAAAGGACAAAAATACGTGTTTATTAAATCAGCCATCCGGTTTGTAGCTTAGCATTATGTTAAGGAAATTGGTTTTTCTCATCCTTGGAATGCTTGCTGGGTTTCAGATCTCAGCTCAGCTCATCCTGGATTTCCCCATTACTGATATCAATGAATTGATCCTTAATGGGTCATGCAAAGTTGAACACAGCACATTCGACATCGGATCCATTTACGATGTGTTTGACCACCGGGATGAAACACATGCACGTAGCCAGAACATTAATCCACTCGTGATCACGTTAACATTTCCACATCCGGTTACATTTTCCGGAGCCGAAATCCTACACGTGGGAGGTGATGGTGAATGGTCTCTTGAAGCCGCGGATACACCGGAAGACCTGGATGCCAAAACCGGATCGTATGAAGCATTTTTTACCATGACGCCGATATCGGATGGTGTAAAAGATCAGCTCATCTTTTTTATCCCGGAAACTAAAAAGATCATCCGCATGACAGTTCGTCGCACTACGGGTGATGATTATGTGCACCTGGGAGAATGGCAATTAATCAGTCCTCATGCTTCGGTCGAACTGGATCACATTTGTGTGGTTCCTCCGGAGATTTGGATGCTTCCGAATAGTTCGTATGAGGTAGAGCTGAAAGGATTTGATTCATTGGGATATGCATACCCGATCGTGGAAGATGTTATTTGGACAGCCGACATTCCAAATTTTGTAAATCTTGAAACAACAGAAGAAGGAATCAAAGTACATTCAACGGATGTGCTTTCAACTGCTCCTGTGCAGGCGTATTGGGATCAATACGATATCAGTGCATTATCACCTGTGCATGTTGTAGAAAATTTTTCACCGGAAAAAGCAGAAACACGCAGGGTGAAAATTGCCCTGGTAATCATCGACCCACCTATAGCAGCAGAAGGAGGTATTCGCTTTCATGAGCGTTTTGGCTGGGATAATCCCACGCAACTTGCTGCTACATTAATTGATAGTCTCAATGCGGTATCAGAAGGCGTGGTCCAATATGAAATTTTCGAGACCATAGATGATCAGTCATTTTATACAGCACTTGAAGGAACGTTTGTCACAATCGACTCGATGTACAGGTTATTCCTGGAACCAGGATGGACTACGTTTCATCAACTCGAACAAACGGGCGGATACTTCTTTGATTATAATGCTTTACTGAATAATCATTATTTCTGCACACTCAGCGATCAAAAATATATTGATGAAGTGTGGGTCTATTCCATGCCATTCACAGGAATGTATGAAAGTAGGTTGACCGGCGATGGTGCATTTTGGTACAATGCTCCTCCGCTGGATAGTAACAGTTGTGTTGATCAGCTTCCGATCATGGGCTTCAATTACGAGCGTGGTGTTGCAGAAGCGATGCATTCGTTTGGACATCGCGTGGAAAGTGCTATGGCCCATACATTTGGACGCTGGGATTATAATGCAACCGATAAAAATGACTGGGAGCTATTCACCTTATATGATCTCATAGCACCTGGGGAGGCGCATGTGGGAAATATTCATTTTCCTCCGAATGGCGGGAGTGATTATGATTATAACAACCCATTTGGAGTATTGACCTATCATGAAAACTGGTCACGTTACCCCTTCCTTTTCGATGAACAGGAATATGTGGGTAGCAAACAATGGGATCATTCTCATCTTGGATATATGTCGTGGTGGTTCCGTCACTTGCCGCGTTTCACATGCAAAAACAGGGACGGTATCCTCAACAATTGGTGGTCGTATATCGTGGATTATAATGAAGGAAAACGAGTGGCGAAAGAAACATCCGATTGTGATTGTGATTTTGTGAAAACTATTGTTCCCGTTAAGGATCTAAATAACAATTTTGATATTACTGTTTTTCCAAATCCCGCGAATGATTTTGTTACAATACATGCTGAACAAGATTTAGGGAAAGGGATTTTGTTTGAGCTAACCAACCCTCAAGGAATACCTGTGCAATCATTCTTACTGGAGCCTCATTTTACTACGAAGGTGTTGGATGTTTCTTCTGTTCCATCGGGAAGCTATTTGGTTGTGGTTCGGGATGAGTTTCAAAGAGTTGTTTTTTCAGAAAAGATTGTCATTGCGCACTAATGCTATTTTAAGCTTGAAACTTTAAATCCAAATCCATTGACAGCATCAAAGAAAATTTCAGGGAAGCAGCTTGTAGCTGCAAGGGAGAATCTAACACGACATTAGAAGAATCATCGTTCCTGCGCCCCTTCAGGGCTAACCAAATGATTGAGATTCTTCAATACGTGGGGCTACCACCCCACGGTATGATCCTGCGGCCCTTCAGGCCTAATTTGAAAATTTCACAGCCGTTCAGGCCTGACAAAAAATTATTTCCTTTGTGCCCGTGTACAACCAGCTCAAACCACTCCTCTTTAGACTCGACCCGGAAGAAGCCCACGGCCTAACCATGCGATGGTTGTTGAGCATGATGAAGGTGCCGGGATTCAACGCAACGTTTAGAAGAACTTTCGGAATGGAAGATCCTGCTTTAGAAAAAACGATCGCAGGACTGACATTTAAAAATCCGGTGGGCCTGGCAGCAGGGTTTGACAAGGATGGAAAATATGTAGCAGCCATGGCGATGCTCGGCTTTAGCCACATTGAGATTGGAACCGTTACACCACGACCTCAGGCAGGCAATCCAAAACCACGTCTCTTCAGGTTGATCAAATCAAGAGGCCTGATCAACCGCATGGGTTTTAATAATGATGGAGTTGAAGCTCTCGCATCGCGATTAGAAAAAAATAAACCGAAGGGGATTATCATTGGTGCCAACATTGGTAAAAATAAAGACACTCCAAATGAAGAAGCAGTTAATGACTACCTGATCTGTTTCAAGCGGCTTTATCACCTCGCAGATTATTTTACCATCAATGTTTCTTCACCCAATACAGCCGGTCTTCGCGCATTACAAGACAAAGAACCTTTGACACAATTATTGACTGCCCTCCAAAAAGAAAACACTGATCCCAAACCTGTTTTTCTCAAGATCGCACCAGACCTCACAACACAACAACTGGATGAGATCATTGAGATTATTTTCGAAACAGGTCTGACCGGAGTTATCGCAACGAATACAACAATTACCCGTGATGGTCTAAAAGAATCATCTTCGGAAATTGATGCGATGGGTGCAGGTGGCCTCAGCGGCGCACCCGAATTAAACATGTCTGTATCAGTAGTAAAATATCTTGCAGAGAAGAGTGCGAAAAAATTCACCATCATCGGTGTCGGCGGAATTGAAGATTATCGCTCAGCTAAAATGCATCTCGATGCAGGCGCTGACCTAATCCAGGTGTATACAGGCCTAATCTATACTGGCCCTTCCATCGTCCGTAAAATTCTCAAAGGATTGATTGGATAGAAATGTAAATCTTAACACCCATGATCACCTTAATTCAATGAGTTTAGAAAGTTTAAATCAGCATAATTTGTATGCTGATGTTTAGAAAGTTTAGTTTGAAATTTTCTTCCTTTCTTCCTTTCTTCCCTTCTTCCTTTCTTCCCTTCTTCCCTTCTTCCTTTGATCCTTTGCTCCCGTGATCCTGTGATCCCTATTTCGGCGAAAGAAAAACAAGGAAGCCAACAAAAGCCGCCAGCATCAGTACGATCAGCCAGAACCTCATGTCCAGGTAAAAATGCTCATGCACTCCAATATTCTTTCTCGGATGCGATCTCTCTTTGACTTCCATGACGTGTAAACGGGATTTAGATCTTAGTTATAGTTAAGCCTTTGATGTCATGACTTCCAAAAACGATACCATATCATTTTACAGTAATATGTTAACTACAGTTTTTTCTGTTTCAATGTGTAAAGCATTGAAACAGTGACCACTATGGATTAGAAGAAAGTGAGAGAAGTGAGAGAGTGAGAGAGTGAGAGTACGGGCTCGTAAGGCATATTGGATTTCATAGCTGAATTGCTTAATTTTAATCAACCAGTATTACCAGTTGAAAATGACCAATGAAGAGTTCAATGAGCTGTTCAGAAAGCGGATCCTGAATTTTGTGATCAGATCTATCCGTTTTGTTGATGATTTACCTTTGTCTACGACAACCAGGGTGCTGAGCTATCAGTATTGTAAATCTTCCACTTCTGTGGGTGCAAATTTCAGAGCATTTTGTCGGGGTAGATCCCGAAATGAAAAATTTGCCAAGATCTGTATAGTTGTAGAAGAGGCGGATGAATGCGAATATTGGCTTGAGGTCTTTTCTCACACCCAATATGGAAACAAGGATGATTTAGCCTGGCTTTCTGCCGAAGCCTTGGAAATATTGAAAGTGACATCAAAAATTAAAACCAACTTGCAACCATAGAACAAGAAAGTCGTAACTTATTTCTCTCACTCTCTCACTCTCTCACTCTCTCACTCTCTCACTCTCTCACTCTCTCACTCTCTCACTCTCTCACTCTCTCACTCTCTCACTCTCTCACTCTCTCACTCTCTCACTCTCTCACTCTCTCACTCTCTCACTCTCTCAC
>JANPKZ010000295.1:0-11712 GCA_031426295.1 Saprospiraceae bacterium | reverse complement strand
TGATGATATGATCCTGGTTGTCGAAAGGATTAAAATTGCCTTTATTGACTTCACGATTGAAGGACTTTGACTCAAGGATGAAAGATGGAAGAAAAAACTTATCTGCTAATTCCTGGCTCCATTGCTTTCGGAGGTTTGATGGAGCGATAATAAGGAGACGACGTTTTCTTTCAGCCCATTGTTGAGAGAGGATGATGCCTGCTTCGATCGTCTTTCCGAGTCCAACCTCATCCGCAAGAATGGCGCCCTGTGATAAAGGCGAGTTGAAAGCAAAAAGTGCTGCTTCCACCTGATGCGGATTGAGGTCTACCTGGGCATCCTGTAATGATGCTGTAAGTTTGGCAGGGTCGTTGGAAGAGTGGCGGAGGGTAAGCTCGGTGGCGAGGTATTTGGCGTGGTATGGGGTGATCTGCATAAATGTAATCGGTAAATAACAATGTAGGTATTTCGGTAAATAAGAATGTCACATTTCGGTAAATAGCAATGCCAACTACTTATCTGGTGAGCGAGTACAGGATGTCCAGCAACTTGTAATTCGATTTTACAATTTTCATCAGGCCTACAGACCTTGCACCAAATTGCCGGCGGATCTCAGTGATTGGCTCGATCATGCTGCCGCAAAAATCAAATGTTTTTACACCACGTTCTTCGAATGCAATGCGGATTGCTTCCCTGCAGAGGAAGAGACTTGCATCCTGCTCTCGTCCTTCGTCCGTATCACCGGAGAGATAATAATATGCTTTGTCTTTATCCCACACTAATGACGAAACAGCAATTAATTTTCCATCAGGTGTATATGCCCCAAACTTCAAACCTGCATTATGTTTTGCAATTGCCTGGTCTAAAGAAAGAAAAGTCTCAAAAGAATAAGGTGAATGAATCTTTTGACGGATGTATGTTTTGGAACACACATCATAAAAAGTCTTTGGATCAATATCACGTCTAATGACTAGTGCGTCTGATGCTTTTCGAAGTTTCTTTTTAAAACTGCTGTTGATCCGCTCGTCAATTTCTTTTTCTTCTTTATGATCTAATACAAATGTATATCGCATCTCCTGCCGGAATCCTTTCCAGTGAAAAGGCAGCCAGTTATCAAAACTGTCATCATCAAACACCATGGAAAAAAATCCATACTTCGGCAGATCTTCGATCAATAACCAGATGGTTTGTTTTTCACGGGTAAGCCATTTATGCGGTGTGATATCAACTGGCCGGTCCATCCAGATCCCTGAGTGATGTGTCAGAGGCGGTAGACCTATTGTTTTTATACCCCACCTGCGGCCTGTGACGAAGGGCATAGCACCAACCACTCTATCGTTGCGTATCGCCAATGCAGCTTCCCATGGACCTGTCGCATCCAGCCACCATGACTGCATAAAGAGCTTTGTGATTTTGCCCTGTTCGCAAAGATCTGTATAGATCTTTTTTCTTTCCACTGCATTCATCGGCCTCTCCATTTACGATACAGGTGAAACCATACCGGGTAATAATTATACAGTTGTTCGGACTGGCCGTGTGTCGCTTCTTTCCATTTATTAACACCTAAAAGTGCCGGATCCTTTTGATCGGGATTATATCCATTAAGATCCATAAAATCAATTCCATGTGTACGCAGGTAAGCACCATCCTGGTACAACAGGTAATAATGCGCACGCCCTACCAGAGATGAATCTGCCTCATCATCCTGATGTGCTGATGCATTGACAAATAACAGGCTTCTTTTTTCTTCCTCATCGATCAGCCACACGTGACCCGCCAATATTGTGTCTTTTGAATAGACTGCAGAACATACGATCCAGGGCCTGGATTGAAAATCTTCCGGAAAATGTCCACGAAGTTTTTTGGATTTAGCTGTTTTTGAAAAAAGCGCAAGTATATCCGGCAAAAAATCAATACCACGTCGAATTACCAGGTTTATTTCTTTACCCTTATTGATCTTGGTGCGTGTGGACTTAGACCATGTATCTAAAAAATCACATTCCCGGACATCAGCTATCATCGTTGGGAAGGGAACACAGATCATGCCGGGAATCTTTTTTCTGACGGGCGAAAAAAGAAATGACTCCCTCCACCGAAAACCCGGATTTTTATGATAATACGAATAGCACATCCATTTTTTCTGCTCGCGGATCATGCTATGACGTTCTTATACAAAGTGATCCATTGCTTTGTGATGAGGTCACGGTTAAACCTGTTAAAAATCTGTTGTGAGATTTTCTCTCCATTATATTGTTGGTACCGGATAATCATCCTGTGCATCGCATTTTTTAAGGCATCTGCATTTTCTGTTGCTGTAAGGATGCCCTGCTCTTCAGATTGAAAAATATATTCAGCACCAGCCGTGCGTGTAGCGACGATAGGGAGTCCACATGCCTGTGCTTCTACCATAGCCGTACCAAAGGTCTCGAAACGACTTGAAGAAACATATACATGACTAAGATGGAATATATCTGCAATTTGTTCCTGAGACAGCAGGCCTTTCCAAAAAACGAGATGATCTGCTTTATATTTTTCTGCAATTTTCACCAGGTCAGGTCGCTCCATAATATCGTCGATAAGAATCAGCTGCATTTCTACATCCGGCATTTCGTTTATTAATTTTCCAAAAGCCTCTACTAACAGATCATATCCTTTCACAAAAGCGGGCTCACCGACAGATATCCAGGTAAAAGACTTATGTTTTTCTACAGTAGCAATTTTAAAAACGCTGGAATTATAAAAATTGGGAATGACATCTATCTGACCGCTAACATAATCTAATAATTGATCACGGAGCATAGGACTTACGGCGGTCATGCTGTTAGCGTGGGTGATCCCTTTTTTAATAGCAAACCTGTATGCGGCCGGAATGCGATCATGCAGGAAATCAGAAAGATGTTCCGTATAAATGTAAGGGATACCTGTTTTTATTTTTATTACATCAGCCACCATGGCGGCTTGATAACTCTGGGCATGGATGAGATCCGGCTTTCCATATTCCAGGATATAATTGGCCAGGAGGGATGCATACTTTTCAACCCATTGATAGATGATGTATTTGTGGACCTTAGGTGGAAACCATTGTCTTACACGAAAGGTAGGCACCCCTTCTTCAGTATCATAGGCCATCTGCAACTTAACAGGGTCGGTCATCGAGAGGCGGGCAAAGAAGATCCGGGCATCAATATTTTGTTCCCGAAGCGCCAACGCCAGCGCATGGAAATTGCGGCCGGCAATACTTTCGCTGCCGGAATCAAAATACCAGGAAGGAATAACCAGAACGTACACAGATGATCAATTTAAGGCGTCACATCGATTCTCCAAAGGTAAGTCCGAAAAAGAAAGAATGAAATGATGGTTTTTGTCATTTGTGGAAAGGTAAAAGACGTGGCACGTACCTGCGAATTTTTCTGTAAACGGCCATCAATTTTTCAGTCTTTGCAAACCCAAATGTTCGATATAAAAATTCATATCCGGGTATTCCTTTCAGCTCAGGCAGAAAACCAGTGCCGGACATATATTTTTGATGGAGTTGAATAGCCTGTTCTGGATCTGAAATAAAAAGAGCCCTTAAATGCTTAAACACAAAACGTTGGAATGCACGCAACCTGCCAGATGTCTGCATATTATTTTTCCCCAAATAGTCCCATATGACTTCACGTAGCCGGATTCCATAGATGGGTTTATGGGCCATTTCTTTAGTAATGGACCCAACGTGTCTCTCCCGTACTATTGTTAGTATGGAAGGGTTGTATGAAACCATTCCCCCATCTGAAAGTATTCTGAAGATCAATTCAGACTCATGGTTATTAGGAAAATCAATTTTCCAACCCTTAACCTTACTGACAGTCTCTGCACGCCATAACATGGAAGATGTGGAACCAATGTGGCTGGCCAGCAGCCCTTCCCAAATGTCTGACATACTCCATGAGCTTGGCTTCTTCTCCCCTGTGACAAATTGATATAGTATGGGTGATACGATAACATCACCACTGGCATTCAATATCTGGGTTTGTAATTTCTCCGGCATCAATATGTCATCGACATCCAAAAATTGCAACCATTCACCCTGTGCGGTTTGCAGACCGCTGTTACGCGCATATGCAGAGCCTCTTCTGGGCTCATGAATCCATCGGATCCTTTGGTCTTGAAAAATTTTTTTACCCGAATCGATCCGGATCATTTCTGGTGCATTACACACCAAAATAATTTCCAGGTCAGTATAGGTCTGGTCCAAAACTGATGTCAGAGCCTCCTCAAGAAAATCCAATTCATTGACAAATGGAATAATGACACTAATCACAGGTATATTGAATTATGTGAAGATGATACTTCATTCAAGTCAGAAGAACAGCAAAATACGATTGTCCTAATATTATTTGCCCACCTGAAATAAGGTGAGCAGGTATTACATTTGATCGTCTCTACTTCGAGAAGAAATGTCATGAGAAACTGTTCATTTAATACGGCATTCAACTTAGATGAACTCGTGGCGATCCCATACTTCATATGGAGTACGGATGTCTCCAATTCAGGATTATTCATTTTTTGGAAGCCATGGAAGTATCACATCTCGCAATCGCCGGTACTGCTGCATTATCAACTCAGTTCTATGAAAACCGAAGATTTTATATAAGCCATGGTATCCAGGAACCCCTTTTATTGAAGGCCTAAAACCTGAATTTAAAAAATAGGTATTATGCAATTGGGTCGCCTGAGCAGGATCAAGGCGATACAAACCTCGCAGGTTTTTAAAAATATATACTCTGAATGCTTCAAGTCGATGTTCTGTATCCAACCCTTCAGACTGGAGATACTTCCAAATATCTTCGCGTAAACGAATGCCTGTCATCGGATGATTCAATCTGCTGGTAGTTATAGAACCTGATCTGCGTTGACGCACGACTGTGAGATAATTGTCATCAAAGGTAATCCTGCCTTTTTCTTTGAGGATCCGGAATAATAATTCATATTCCTGAACACTTGCAAATTCCGGATTCCACCCCCCAACTTGTTGGAGGATAGTACGTCGCCAAAGCATTGATGATGTTGATCCCATCTCGCTGGCTAATAAAGAATACCATGTGTCTGAAGGATTCGATGCGCTCCTTTTTTCTTTTCCACTTATGTATCTGTACGTTATGGGAGAAACAATGACATCTGCATCCGAATATTTGATCTGCGTTGCAATTTTGTCAGGAAGTAGCAGATCATCCACATCGAGGAATTGTATCCATTCACCCGTTGCGTGCGCCAGTCCCATATTTCGCGCATGTGGGGCGCCCGGTGCCGGTTCATGCAACCAGATGATCGACGTATGGTCGAATGGATTCTTCTCTTCTATATGGATCATTTCTGGTGCATTACACACCAAAAGGATCTGGCACGATTCCAATCTTTGATCCAATGCAGATTGAACTGCTTCACGCAAATAATCAATCTCGTGAACAAACGGTATGATGATGCTGACCAGAGGATGTGGATTCATGAAATGGGTCGCAGGATAAAAAAGCATCGGAAAGGTAAGCGGATCAACAGAATTATCTCAATTTTACACATAAACCCACTTCTATGCGTATCATCTTCACCATCCTGATGTTCCAGCTCCTGTGGAATATTGCAGATGGACAGGCCATTTCCTTTTTGCAACAACTGGATCAGGATACAGCTGCGGATATGCATATCATCCTGGACTGGAAAGCACTGGAGCGAAAGAAAAATGACAAAGTCTATGTGCCTGCTCAGCTTAAGGTGGCCCATCCCAATGGCTTACTACTTGACCTGGATGCCAAGGTGAAGACAAGAGGGCATATGAGATTAAGCATTTGTACTTATCCACCCCTGAAGCTTAAGATTGATAAAAATGACCTGGCTACACATGCCTGCAACGATCTTAACGAAATGGATCTCGTACATCCATGTCACAATGGAGATGATTATGATCAATTATTACTGAGGGAATATCTAGCCTACAAAATTTATCAGGTACTGACACCGTATAGTTTTGAAGTACGACTCATACGCCTTCACTATCTAAATCCTGATCTGACAGAAGCACATGAACCTTCGTATGCATTCCTGGTAGAAAATGAAGAAGAGTTTGTGTCACGTTTTGGCGCAAGGAGATATAATTCAGCAACGATCAGCAGAAATGCCATAGAACATGAAGCTTATCTCCGTATGAGCCTTTTTCAGTTTATGATCGGCAATACCGACTGGCATATGCCAAGTCGTCATAATCTTGATTTTGTTGGCATTCCCGGGCATCCGTTACTGATCACGATCCCATTTGATTTTGATTATTCCGGGCTGGTGTCTGCTCCTTATGCTGCGCATCATGAGTCCATAAAACTCTCTTCGGTTGAGGTGCGATATTACCAGGGTTGGTGCGAACCAACCGCTGATGTGGAAGCGCAGATCAAATATTTTCTATCAAAAAAAGATGAGATCATGAAGCTTCCTGAAACTATTGAGGGGTTGGATGCAAAATCACTGGAGCATGTGCGCTCTTACCTTGCCGATTTTTATACAATCCTTGAAAATCCGAAAAAGCTGGAAAACCTGGTGATCAGGCATTGTGATATGTGGCCGGTAAAAGAATAAAGAATATCGAACAAGGATTTTTGAATGATGAATTTTCAGCTTCTACAAACTTACTGCCCCGCTATTTTTATTTTGGAGACCAACTTTCCAGACAGTTTGAAGTCAGAATAGGGATTTCAGAATAACGAATAAGGAAGTAAAAAAGGCAGCTTCGCTAAAGTTGTATAAAAATTTAAAATTAAATACACGTCATTTCAAACTCCCGGCGTTTTTAATCGCTACGTTTCGCAGAAACAAGCAGATTAAAACGCAGGGACCGTTTATTGACGTAGCAACAATAAACGAGGGCGGAGGCCAGGGAATATAGAATATCGAACAAGGAACAAGGATTGTTGAAGTTCTTGATATTACATTCGAAATGATTTTACTTTAAGTACATGTAGTCTTATCAATTCCCAATCTGAAGGAAGAATAAAGAGTACAGAATAACGAATAACGAAGTAAAAAAAATATAGCGAAAGCTGAGGACTGAATTAAAGGGAAAATCATAAAAGCTATTTATTCCATAACCTCCCGGCGTTTTTAATCGCTACGTTTCGCAGAAACAAGCAGATTAAAACGCAGGGACCGTTTATTGGCGTAGCAACAATAAACGAGGGCGGAGGCTCCGGGCTTTCATTACATTTGCGCCATGCGGCATTCAGTGCGAGGGAAGAATAAGACATTTCAGCAGGTATCAATTATTGATACAGCGGACGAAGGATTGGCAATCGGGCGGTGTGAGGATGGACTCATTATCCAGGTGAAAGGAGCAGTACCCGGGGATGTCATAGATGCAGTAGCCATCGAAAAACGCAAAGGAATGTACATCGCGGTGCCCACCAATATCACAACCTTCTCGAAAGACAGAACAGATCCCTTTTGCTCACATTTTGGAGTATGCGGTGGTTGCAAATGGCAGCATATGACCTATGAAGCACAGGTGCGTTTTAAAGAGAAAAAAGTACATGATGCTTACCGTCGCATTGGCGAACTTGATACCAACCTGATCGAGCCGATCGTTGCTGCGCCAATGCAGACATACTACCGGAATAAAATGGAGTTTACTGCTTCTGACCGCCGGTGGCTCACCACTGAGGAAATGCAACGCTTAGATACAATCGAAGACAAAGAAGGTATTGGCTTTCATCTGAGTGGTGCTTTTGATAAAGTCCTCGACCTGCAACACTGTTACCTGCAGGCGGATCCATCGAATGAGATCCGGCAATATATCAAGCGTATCTGCAAAGAAAACCAATGGTCGTTTTTTAACCTGAGATCAAAACTGGGTTTTATTCGCAATGTCATTGTGCGATTAACAATTGCCGGCGATGTGATGGTTGTTTTAGTAGTGGGTGAGGACGATGCTGATAAAATAAATCTGTTGACAGCAGGCCTGCACAATACATTTCCAAATATCATCTCCATCTATTCCTGCCTTAATGTCAAGGTGAATGATTCCATTCATGATCTGCCATGCAAACTGGAATTAGGTGAACCCGTATTGTTGGAGACGCTTGGCACTACACATTATACGATCGGACCAAAATCATTTTTTCAAACCAACAGCCTTCAGGCGCAAACACTTTATCAACTTACAAAACAACTGGCCGCTCTTAATACGGATGATGTTGTGTATGACCTGTATTGTGGTGTGGGTAGCCTTGGACTTTTTATGGCTGATGCATGTAAACGCGTAGTAGGGATCGAACAGATCAGCGAAGCTATCGATGATGCACATGTAAATGCGCGTATCAACAAAATTGAAAATGCAGATTTTGTTGTGGGCCAGGTAGAGCTCATTTTGGATCCAAATTTTATCGGAAGATTCGGTAAACCCAATGTGATCATTACAGATCCCCCACGTGCCGGCATGCATGCAGATGTCATCAAACATATGTTGCTCGCAGAGCCAGAGCGTATTGTATATGTAAGCTGCAATCCTGCAACACAGGCACGCGACCTGAAACTCTTAAGTGAAAAATATAACCTGCAACTGGCAATACCTGTTGATATGTTTCCGCATACGCATCATATAGAATGTATTGCACTACTCCACCGGAAATGAAAGACTCCAGAGATTCATACCTCGAAAAGTTTGGTGAGCAGATTGAACATTACGATCTGCTGATGGCAGAAGCATTTGAAGGAGTGATCAATGCAGGTGTTTCGAAATACCCTGTATTTATCTTTCATCTGCAGGATGTAACGGTAGGAATTCTGATCGCCGACCGTCACGAAATCGCAGGAGACTGGTCAGTGAATATCTCTACGCTTGAAGAATTTTATATCAAAGGCCTGGTGATGATCGAGCAGGTGGATGAGATCAAAGCCAAGATCACCGGCAAGCCTCCTATGTATTGTTGCCTCGTCATAGAGGGAGATAAAGGCAGCCTTATTTTTCTTCCCCGACCATAACCTATGGAAAAAGTGATCATCATTATGGGTGTTACAGGAAGTGGCAAAACCACCATCGGGCAACGACTTGCTTCCAGGTTATCCTTACCTTTTATTGATGCAGATACTTTTCATTCAGAGGAAAATCGCAGGAAAATGAGTGCCGGACAGCCATTAACTGATGATGACCGTCTTCCCTGGCTCAATACTCTTGCCCGTGAACTTGGCGGGATGTCAAGCGCACAAGGTGGAATTCTGGCCTGCTCTGCGTTAAAAGAATCATACAGATCCATTTTAAGCTCAGGTCATTCGCTTCCGGTAATATGGGTTTATCTTAAAGGGGATTATGACGTGATCAGGCAGCGCATATCTGGACGTGAAGGGCATTATATGAATCCCATATTGTTACAATCCCAATATGATATACTCGAAGAACCGATATATGGCATTACTATTGATGTCGAACAGTCATTAGAGGAAATGGAAGAAGCACTTTTAACAGCTGTGGAGGTATGAAATCAAAACTTGGTGTCATTGGTATCGGAACGATGGGCACACCGCTCAGTCGTAATCTGGCATCGCATGGGATCTCTTTATCCCTGTATAACCGGCATGTTGAAAATGCTGAAGAATATATCGCAGCCAATGCGATTGCTATGCATTCCGAACTTAAGGATGTGCAAGGCTTTGATGATCTGACTGATTTCGTTGATAGCCTACAGACGCCGAGAGTCATTATCCTTATGGTGCCTGCAGGAAAATCTGTGCAGGAAGTTATTGATGCATTGGTGCCCTTCGTGGACAAAGGCGATGTCATTATCGATGGTGGTAATTCACATTACGAGGATACAGAACAGCGTCTGAAAGATCTTGAAGAGAAAGGAATCCATTTTTTAGGATGTGGTATTTCAGGTGGTGTCGAAGGTGCATTAAAGGGTCCATCGATCATGCCCGGAGGAAGTCGTGAAGCTTATAATATTGCTTCAGAATATTTGAGGGCTATAGCTGCAAAAGATTTTCATGGTGAACCGTGTTGCAACTACATCGGACCTGGAGGTTCAGGCCATTTTGTAAAAATGGTACACAACGGAATTGAGTATGCTGAGATGCAGCTTATTGCGGAACTATATACATTATTACGTTGGGCCGTTGGATTGACGCCCGAACATATTGCAGAAGTGTTGTCCAACTGGAAGACTACAGAAGCATCCAGTTATCTGTTGGATATCACGGTGAATATTCTTCGGGAGAAAGATCATGATGGATATATCATTGACAAAATCCTTGACAGCGCAGGTAATAAAGGAACCGGTGGATGGGCTGTGCAGGCGGCAGCGGCTTTTGGTATTCCTGCAATGATGATCTCTGCAGCATTACATGCACGATATCTTTCTGCACAACGTCACATTCGTGTTCAGCTTCATGAAATAACTTCTGTTCAAAGCAAGAAAAATTCTGCCCTGAGTACAAATGATCTGTTCAATGCATACCAGTTGGCGCGTATCATCAATTATCATGAAGGATTTTCGCTGATCCGTGCTGCATCGAGAAAATATGAATGGAATATAAATCTGTCTGAGTTGTCTGCAGTATGGACCAACGGGTGTATTATTCGTTCAGCTATGATGAATCAATTTAGTGAGCTCTGGGCTGACTGGAATGACGAATTGATTTTGCATCCGTACATAAAAGGTGTGATTAAATCCGGATGGTCTGGTCTGCGACGTATTAACCAGGTCGCTACAACGGAGACGGTTTTTACTCCATGTCTTATTTCTGCATCACAATATATTGCAGGCGCTTCCTTACGGTATCCTGCTGCCAATCTTATCCAAGCCCAGCGTGATTATTTTGGTAATCATGGATTCCGTAAGACGGATGATGAGGCGGGATTGATCCATCATTATCCGTGGAAGAAAGAAAGTTGAACAACGAAGTACGAGGTTGGAAGTACGAATTTTTGACGCCAGACTTAGAGATACCGGACGCCAGACTAAATGCACTTTTGATTTTCGATTTTTGACTTTTGACAAGATTCAATTTCGTAATTTAAACTGCTTACTGCTCCCTGCCCTTAGCTCTTCGCTCCACGCTCTTCGCCCTCGCTCACATCATCAGTATACTAAATCCCGTCATCACCTCTCCTCTATCGAGAAATGTTTTTGCGAGATAATGTTTTGATGCAACAGAAGAATCGCGTGCAAGAGTTTGTGCAACTTCTTCCAACAATGCTGCGGATGCGATTTCTGCATCATTGGGTAATTCAACCTGTCCTGCAAGTTTTCCGAGGTCATTGCCTGTGAGAATGGGGCTCTGGCGGATGTGGTCAGGAAGGCTATCATACCCGATTGTTACCGGAAGATATTCCTGTACAACGGTGTGAATAGCTTGTCCGCTGCAACGCACATAATACGCTCTGCCCATACGGCCCATGAGATCCATTTTATGCGGATCGATACGATTCCGATCGGTAAGAACTTCTTTTGCAATGTGCATGCGTACAACATTGCAGATGATCAGATGTCCTGCGCCACCTTTATCGCCCAGTGTTATGATGTCCTGAAGTTTGCATTCCATCGCTGCAGGTGATTCTCCGACACGTGGAGGTGCAACGAGATCTGATGGCACCGGCGTTAAACCTGTTTTTTGAAATTCGCTGACACCTGATGGAAATTCTACTGAAGCTACAGCCATCTGTCTCACCATTCTGTAGTTGACCGCGTTGATCACACATTCTTTTTGAGATTGGATATT
>JANPKZ010000294.1:0-4368 GCA_031426295.1 Saprospiraceae bacterium | reverse complement strand
TGACAACCACAAGATCTTCATCAGGGAAGATGAGTAACATACTGGTACCACCGATAGATCCACCGGAATGACCATACCATTTTCGTCCTGAGCTATCTTCATCAATCCGGAATCCAATACCATAATTGGTCATCTCACCACCTGACACTTTTTGCGGTGTGGTAAATTCTGCCAGTGTTTTCTCATCCAAATAACCTGGGCCAGTCAAGGCATAACCAAACCTTGCAAGATCTTCGACACTGCATAGGAGACCACCACCTGACCATTTGTTACTGTTATCCACTTCCGGTGATCGAGTATTCTTTCCATCATTCCATTCATAAAACTGAACTCGATTAAAATGGATGGAATCACGTTCATCTCCTTTCAGGTCCGGAAGACGCAACGGTTTTCGGACTTCATCATGAATGATCGACAGTATGGGAGTTCGTACAGCACCTTCCATCGCGGCACTGATCAATGTCCAGCCATAGGTTGTGTAATTATATTTTGTGCCAGGTTCAAATAATAATGTGTCATGTATGAATACTTCCATGGCATCGCGCACCCGGGTGTAATGATCATTACTAAAAAACTCCAGACCCTTATAATGACGGATGCCTCCCTGGTGACCACCCAGTTGCCGTAAGGTGATGTTTTGTTTGTCGCCTGGCAGTGACGCTATATAAGTTGAGATGGGAACATCAAGATCAAGCGTATTTTTCTCTTTCATACGTCCCATGGCAGCAGCTGTCACCGTTTTTGATATACTCCCAATCCGAAATAAATGTTCTCCGGGCCTGATCACTTGCTTTAATTCCAGGTCCGCATATCCATATCCATGGCTCCATTGTCCACGATCAGCACTAATGATGGAAATAGCTAACCCGGGAAAATGACCCTGCTGCGCATGCAGCAAACAAATAGAATCGATACGTTGCCGGACATGATCTTCCAGTGTCAACGGTGAAAACGATTTGGTTGTAGCGCAGGAGGAAAAAAAACAGATCCATAAACATGCTGCCAGAGTAAACCCGGCCACAGTGAGAGGAGACGGAAGTTTCATGAAGGACAATTGAGGGAATGAGCAAATTACCAACAGGTTTCTTTTTTCAGTATCTACCTGTTTTTTTTCGCAAATTAGACCTTCGTTATCAATCAACCTAAAACCAACTATGAATTCTTCGATCCGGTTTAAATTATCCCTGATGATGTTCCTTGAATTTTTCATCTGGGGAGCGTGGTTTGTAACCATGGGTACATACCTGGCAACGGTTCTTTCCTCGGAAGGGTCAGAAATCGGGGCGGCATATTCAACACAATCCTGGGGCGCGATCATTGCACCTTTCATTATCGGGTTAATTGCAGACAGATTTTTTGCAGCCCAACGGATCCTCGGCGTTCTTCATTTGATAGGTGCTGTTTTGTTATACATGGCTGCCACGGCAGATGAGTTCCTTTCTTTTTATCCATTTATTCTGGGTTACATGATCATCTACATGCCGACACTGGCGTTGGTGAATTCCGTTTCCTTCCGGCAACTTAAAGACCCTTCCAAAGAATTTGCCAGTATCCGCATATGGGGTACTGTCGGATGGATCATTGCAGGCCTGATCATTGGATATGCGATGCAATGGGAAGAGAAGGGATTATTAAAGAATACATTTTACATGGCATCTGCTATGTCTGCCTTCTTAGGTTTTTTTAGTTTTATTCTTCCCGACACACCTCCTAAAGGGAATGCAGGTACGAAACCTACGATCAGTGAGATCCTAGGATTGGATGCATTGAAGCTGTTGAAGGATCCAGGATTCCTGCGATTTTTTATTGCCTCCATCCTGATCTGTATACCACTCGCTTTTTATTATCAGAACACAAATATTTTCCTTAATGATTCGGGAATGAAAAATGCCGCGGGCAACATGACCTTCGGCCAGATATCAGAAGTTGGTTTTATGTTATTACTGCCGCTGTTTCTCCGCAGGTTTGGTCTGAAGACAACATTGCTGGTAGGGATGGCTGCGTGGATGATCCGGTACCTGTTGTTTGCATATGGCGATGCAGGGCAGGGTGCATGGATGTTGTTTTTAGGAATCCTTTTGCACGGCATCTGTTATGACTTCTTTTTTGTTTCTGGTCAGATCTATACAGATTTCAAGGCTGGTGAAAAGGTAAAAAGCTCTGCGCAGGGATTGATCACACTGGCAACATATGGAGTCGGTATGCTGATCGGATTTTCGCTGGCGGGAAGCATCTACAACAAATACACGGATGTAAGCGGTGCGCACAACTGGCAGATGATCTGGCTGATTCCGGCGGGAATTGCTTTTGTGGTGCTACTGGGTTTTATGCTGACATTTAAAAACCAAAAGATCACAACTACCTGATTTCTGGATCCGGATGTAGCTTGCCAGCGGGGTATTACCTTTGCAGTTGAAAACAGATCCATGCAGGACACATTTATCATTGATGGCCTTCGTACCGCTATCGGCTCATTTAAAGGAAGCTTGTCTTCCGTACGGACAGATGATCTCGCTGCTCATGTCATAGCAACCCTGATACAACGCCATCCGGACCTCGATCCTGCCGTCATCGATGATGTCATCATTGGTTGTGCTAACCAGGCTGGAGAAGACAACAGGAATGTGGCGCGTATGGCGTTATTACTCGCCGGTCTGCCTTACACTGTTCCGGGTGAAACTGTCAACAGGCTATGTGCATCAGGTATGTCAGCTGTCATTCATGCGCATCGCGCTGTCCAGTCGGGTGATGGTGATCTCTTTATAGCAGGAGGTGTAGAAAATATGACTCGTGGCCCCTGGGTGATCTCAAAATCCGATCAGCCTTTTGGCAGTAATATTGAAATGCATGATTCTTCATTTGGATGGCGATTTGTCAATCCACGGATGAAAGCACAATATGGTACAGAAGCCATGGGAGAGACTGCTGAAAATCTTGCAGAGATGTACAAGATCTCCAGGGAAGACCAGGATTTGTTTGCATTTCACTCCCAACAAAAAGCAAGCGGTTCTGCAGATTTTAGAAGTGGAGAAATTGCCCCCTTATCCGTTGAAAGAAAAAAACAAGATCCGCATATCATCGACACAGATGAGTTTATCAAAAGTCAAACGACGACGTCCGGACTGGCAGCACTCAGGCCAGCATTTCGTGAAGGGGGAACAGTCACTGCAGGAAACAGCAGCGGATTAAATGATGGTGCCGCAGCGATTCTGATAGCATCAGATTTTAGTGTGCGTCAGCATCATCTCAAACCCATCGCACGAATTATTTCTTCGGCCGTTGTCGGTGTTGAACCCCGCATCATGGGTATAGGCCCCGTCGGTGCGTCACAACGTGCATTAAAAAAAGCAGGTCTCTCTCTGGATGACATGGATATCATCGAGATCAATGAAGCATTCGCCGCGCAGGTGCTTGCATGCACACGCGCTCTTGGCATTGAAGACGATGATACTCGTCTGAATATACATGGTGGTGCCATCGCGCTTGGTCATCCGCTGGGGATGTCAGGTGCCCGGTTGATTCTTACAGCAGCCCGCTCATTACAACTTCTTAATAGGAAATATGCATTGGTGACGATGTGTATTGGTGTGGGGCAGGGGTATGCGGTGGTGCTGGAAAAAGTAGGGTAGAAAAGGCGGAAAAGGCGGAAAAGGTAGAAAAGGTATTCAGTATTCAGTATTCTGTGTTCAGTATTTTTCTGAGTTAGATATTTTTGAAATGTAAAAATGTTAAGCGTAGGCTGTGCTTACGTTTGAGTGTCATCAAATTTCCGATTTGATGAAGGATCTTTTCAATGAATTCATTTTGCAAAACAGATTTTGCCAACACACAAACGTAGGCACAGCCTACGCTTAACAAATACATTTAAAAACGCAAATTTGATTGTAGAAACGTAATACCCATGTTGCTAAAATCAGCTTTCAATGAATATCATTTGTAAGCGTACTGTAGATATAGTTTTGAAGTTCGGGGAAAATTATTTAAAAACAAAGAACGTTAAGCGTAGGCTGTGTCTACGTTTGAGTGTCATCAAATTTCCGATTTGATGAAGGATCGTTTCATTGAATTTCATTTTGCAAAACAGATTTTGCCAACACACAAACGTAGGCACAGCCTACGCTTAACAAATACATTTTAAAACGCAAATTTGGTTGTAGAAACGTAATACCCATGCAGCTAAAAGCTTCTCCCAACGATCATCAATTGTAAGTGTATCGCAGATATAGTTTGAAGTTGAAAACTTCAAAAAGCTTATGGATGAATTACGATTCACTCTCTTAGCCCTTAGCTCACGACTCACGACTCACGACTCACGACTCACGACTCACAACTCACAACTCACAACTAACAACTACACAACCACTCTCG
>JANPKZ010000293.1:0-2962 GCA_031426295.1 Saprospiraceae bacterium | reverse complement strand
TTGTAAAACGCATCTGGACCCCCGCATGGACAATTTTCAGCGGGGGGATCTGCTTTTTGTTCCTGGCGTTTTTTTATACAATAGTTGATGTATGGCAAAAAAGAAAATGGTCATTCTTTCTGACGGTCATTGGTGTTAATTAAATTGCCGCCTACGTTATAGCTTATGGTGGTATGAGATCATTTATTGCTGATTCACTTTATATTCATTTGGGAAAGGAATATGATCAGTTGTTTGGTCTGCCTTATGCTACTGTCGTAAAGGGCATCATCGTTTTATTTTTTATGTGGCTGATACTTTACTGGATGTACAAACGGAAGATTTTTATCAAAATTTAATTCGGCAGGAGATGATACCTTCGGTTGCCCTCCAGTGAGTCCATTGAATTATCCTTTTATGGCGCTTCGAGATATTGCTTCGACTGAAAATGACTTGAGGCGATCAGAGAAAAGTAGTAGCAAATGATGGTTGTAAACCACTTTGTAGATTAACCCTGATTAACAACAAAGTTGAATTGTTATGATACTTTCCGAATTTGCACCAAGTCCCAATCTGACTGAATTTGTAAGGGTGTACAGGGTAGTACATTTCGTTTTTGACGACATCACAAAAATTCCTCACAAGCCATACCCACCCAGGCCAGAGCATTGTTTGAGCTTTTATCCAAAAGATACTGAAACAGTTGAGTACGTGAAAAACGGAGCGAAAATTAAGAACCTCAAAACTGTTTTAATTGGTCAGCAAAGTGAAGTTACAAACAGATTTGTGGGCAAAAATTTCTTAGTATTCCAGGTTGTTTTCAGCCCGGGCGGATTGTACCGTTTAACAGGTATTCCTTCCCAGCAAATAAACGATTGCTACTTCGATGCTGAAACCATTTTTGTAAAGGATATCAAAGAAGTAAATGACAAGCTCAACGATGCAGTCAATTTTAATGAAATGATCGTTGTGGTGGAAGCATTTTTGTTGAAACAAATAAATAGAGGAGTAAAAGAATTTCACAGGTTAGACCAGGTGAGCAACTTGATTTTGAAAACTGAAAAAATATTAAATGTTGAATGGCTTGCAAAAGAATCATGTTTAAGTTTAAGGCAGTATGAAAGAAAGTTTATAGAACGTATGGGCGTTTCGCCAAAGTATTTCTCAAAAGTTGTTCGTTTTGAAAACGCATTTAGAATGAAAAATAAGTTTCCGCATTTGGATTGGCTTACAATAGCTATCAGTTGTGGATACTACGATTATCAACATCTTTCAAAAGACTATCAAAAATTTACTCAAAAATTACCTACCGAATTTCATGACCTTGAATCCCCGGAAAGACTATTGGGGGAATACGACACTTATTAAAATGTCGCATTTATACCACCAAACTACTTTCCATTGAATTTACATTTGGATTATACAATTCAAATAAATGTAATAATGGAAAGAAAGAAATTTTTATTGACAACCGCAGCCGCTGTCCCCGCCCTTCTGATTAGTCAAAAAGTCCAGGCTCAAAAATCAAAGCGAACAAATAAGGGCTTTGTGGTAAAAGCATCAGAAAGCAGATTTAACGAGAAGACTTTGATTGGTGGAAAAAATATAAATGACATTAAGGTTTCTCAACAGGACACAAGCGGAGACCTGACTGTTTTTGAATATACAGGAAATGTAAAAGGTGGGCCTCCATTACACGTTCATCCGCATCAAGATGAAATATTCTTTATTATACAAGGGGAGTATCTTTTTCAGGTTGGTAACGACAGGTTTTCTTTAAAAGCTGGCGACACTATTTTTTTGCCGAGAGCAGTGCCTCATGCATTTGCGCAGCTGACAGAAAACGGAAAAATGTTTTACCTTTTTCAGCCATCAGGAAAAATGGAAGATTATTTCAGAGCATTAAGCAATCTGACTTCTCCCCCCGCACCAGAACAAGGCGCTAAAATATTTGCTGACCACGACATGAAAGTTGTTGGACCACCTTTGCAATTTTAGTTTCCGATGACCGAAAAAACGTAGCTCCAGGAGGTATCTGCACTACTCATATTGGGCACTTTTGAAGTACGTAGTGTGAGGTGAGAAGTGCGAAGTAACGGTCGCCTCAAAAAAGCACCGTCGGTAATTTGATTTTTCCCTACCTCAACGACATTGATATAAAAATCAATTTCACCATTTCACCATCACACCCAGCCATATACTACGGCCCACACCGTTTATACCAGAACCGTGCATGCGATAATCTTCGTTAAAAAGATTTTGTAAGCCGGTATTAAATTGAAGATTTTTCCATTCATATCCTGCAAAAATACTCAGTACCTGCCAGCCTGGTGTGCCACCTGTTGGAATCCGATTATCATCTTTATCACCTTTTGCAAGACGATCCTGTTCGCCGGCATACAATAATTCTGTTGCTGCAAACCAGTTGTTCTTTTTGTAAGAAACGAGAAATCTACCATGAACCGGCGGGATCCTGCGAAGCGGTTCTGCAGCTGTAATACTTTGTCCATGTTGCAATGCAAGATTACCACTGACATTTAACCATCTGTTGATCATATAGCCCGCGCTGATTTCAGCACCTTTTATATAACCTTTATCGGTATTCTGTTTTTTGTAAACATTGTAACCGTTGATTACTTCTCCTTCCACCTTAACCCTGGTGATGAGGTTACGGATATCCATATAATAAAAACTGACCGCTGCATTCCATTTTCCTTCCTGCATCTTGTACCCGATTTCAGTTGTGCGCGATTGTTCCGGCGCGAGATCTGAAACAGGAACTTCATACCTGAAATCAACGATGCCCAGTGTACCAAGATCATCAATATTTGGAGCGCGAAATCCGGTATGAAATCCCGCAAATACATGGTGACGATCGTTGAAATGATACATAAACGAAGCATTATACACCAATGACGAAGGTTTGATATGCACAGGCCCTGTGGCAGTATCGTTAATGCGGATTGAAAAAGTATTAAATCGT
>JANPKZ010000292.1:0-2916 GCA_031426295.1 Saprospiraceae bacterium | reverse complement strand
CAGCAGCGATCTATGGTAACCGTGGTGCGGCAGGCGTAATCCTGATCACAACCAAAAAAGGAAAAGTGGGTGATAAAATCAAGCTGGGATATAGCGGTAATGTTTCTTTTGGGAAAACCGCCAATTATGTGGATGTACTTACCGCGGATGAATTCCGTCAGGTATTGTCCGAGCGATTTGATACCCTCAATGGTGCGCCAGACCCATTTGACATAATCGGGTCATCAAATACGGATTGGCAAAAAGAAATTTATCAGACTGCAGTTGGCCATGACCATAATCTGTATGTGAGCGGAGCTGTATCAAATATTCCCATGCGTCTTTCACTGGGCTACACCGAGCAGGAAGGTCTTTTGAAAACAGATAAATATGATCGTATCACAGGAGGATTAAATGTGAATCCGGGTTTTTTCAAAAATACACTCCAGCTTAATCTGCACCTGAAGACAATGTTTGCTGACAATCATTTTGCAGACAGGGGTGCGATTGGTAATTCCTTAAATTTTGATCCGACACAATCTGTATTAGATACCTCATCCACAAATCGGTACGGAGGTTTTACCACATGGATGATCGCAAATGGTAATCCAAATTCATTAGCTCCGACGAATCCTATGGCGCTGCTGAATTTAAAGGATGATGATTCTAAAGAAAACCGGTATATCGCAAATATCTCTGCTGATTACCGCTTCCCATTTTTACCAGGTCTTCGTGCGAATCTAAATCTTTCGCATGATTTTACGAAAGGAGAAGGCACCGTCATTGTAGATACACTTGCTTCATTTGCTTTTGATGCACTAAATGGCGGAGGTGTCAATAATGTATACGAACAAACACGCAAGAACAGCCTCCTGGAATTATATTTTAATTATAATACAAAACTCAGCAATCACAACTTTGACATCCTGGGTGGGTATTCCTGGCAGCATTTTGAAATTGATAATTCATTCCGAAATTCAGATGCAGCAGGTACTCCTGGCAAAACAACCACAGGAGCAGATCCAGGTGAATATTATCTATTGTCATTGTATGGTCGTGTAAATTATGACCTGGATCAGCGGTTGTTTTTAACCTTATCTCTGCGCAGTGATGCCACATCAAGATTTTCTCCGGACAATCGTGTAGGTTTATTTCCCGCAGCGGCTATTGGTTATAAGCTGATCGATAATGATAATTCAAAATTCAACTTCCTGAAGCTTCGTGCCGGATGGGGGATTGTTGGGCAGGAAGATATTGGTACAGATTATTATTCCTACCTCGCGAAATATCAGTTAGGAAATGAAAGTGCGAAATATCAGTTTGGAAATGATTTCGTACAGACGTTACGTCCAAATGGTTACGATGCCAATATTAAATGGGAAGAAACAGAAACGTATAATCTCGGTCTTGAATTTTCAATTATCCGCGATCGGGTTTCTGGTTCAATCGATGTGTACCAGAAATTAATTCGTGACCTGTTAAACCGGATCCCTGTACCTGCGGGTACGAACCTTACGAATTTCGTTACCACAAATGTTGGTAATCTTGAAAACCGTGGTGTTGAGCTTGGTCTTACGCTTACACCTGTGCGTACTCAAAAAGTAAATTGGGACGTAAGTGCGAATGTTGCCTACAATAAAAATGAGATCACAAAACTGACTGCTACTGATGATCCTGAATATGCCGGTGTTCTTACCGGAGGTATCGCAGGTGGGGTAGGAAGTAATATCCAAATTTATTCTGTTGGTTTTCCGGCACGTTCGTTTTATGTCTATGAGCAATTATATGATGAAAATGGTCAGGTTCTGGAGAATCAGTTTGTCGATCGTAATGGTGATGGCATCATCAACATCGAAGACCGGTACAGGTATGAAAATCCATCAGCGGATGTTACTGCTGGTCTGACAAGTCGTCTTGATATTGGTGGTTTTGATTTAACATTTGCAGGACGCGCCAACTTTGGAAACTATGTTTACAACAATGTTCAAACTGACATGGGATGGTTAGGCCGCTTGAATAATCCAGGAAATGTTTTGTGGAATATTAATCAGTCAGCTGTGACTAATAATATTGAAAGTCAGGCGAGTGCCACTTTTAGTGATCACTTTGTACAGAAAGCGAATTTCTTCCGGATGGATCATATCACCGCGGGATATAGCTTTCAGGATTTGATCGGCAGCTACCTGAGAATTTACGTTACTGCACAGAATCCATTTGTGCTGACACCGTATGAAGGATTGGATCCGGAGATTTATAGTGGTATCGATAATAGTTTGTATCCAAGAGCACGCACCTTTGTTTTTGGTCTTAATGTTGAATTCTAAATTATACTCATGATGAAAAATAATTCTATCATAAAACCATTTTTCTTTATTCTCCTCATTACCGTCCTGACACCATCCTGTTTTAAGGATCTCGACACGGTTCCATTAGATACAGATATAACTACTGCGTCAAATGTTTTTGACGATCCCCAAGCGTATATCAATGTATTGGCGAAAGTCTATGCAGGTCTTGCCTTGTCAGGACAGCAGGGCCCGGCAGGTGCTCCCGACATTGAAGGTCTGGATGAAGGTTTCGGACAATATCTCAGAGGCTATTGGTATCACCAGGAACTTTCAACAGATGAGTCTGTGATCGGATGGAATGACCAGACGATCCGTGATTTTCATGATCAGGATTGGAGTGCAGATGATGGCTTTATTTTTGCATTCTACAGCCGCATCTTTTACCAGGTTGTTCTCTGTAATGAATACCTGAGAGAAACAAGTGAAGCGAAATTGTCATCTCGCGGTGTTGATGCTGCGCTCGCTGATCAAATTAAGGGATATCGTTCTGAAGTACGATTTCTGCGTGCCCTGAGTTACTGGCATGCATTGGATCTATTCCGCAACGTTCCTTTCGTGACGGAAGATGATGCAGTAGGTTCGTTCTTTC
>JANPKZ010000291.1:0-3901 GCA_031426295.1 Saprospiraceae bacterium | reverse complement strand
TACATGTATTGCATGCCTTATTGTTGTCATTAGTTGTTTGCCCGCATGTGTGGTGACAAGGAAAACAGACTACATTCTTACAGAACGGAATCTGATTCCTGAAGGGATCGCATTTGACAACCGGTCCAAAACAATTTATGTAGGAAGCACCCATAAACGAAAGATAGTTCAGATCGATAGGAATGGAGTCGTGTCAGACTTCACAACTCAGAAATATGAAAACCTGGCGAGTCCGGTTGGGATGGAAGTAGATGAAAAGAATGGTGTGTTGTGGTCCTGCATCGCTCATGCAAATAAAGTCATGCCCCTGGTTGATCCACATCCTTCTGAAGATTGGTTTTCCTCGGTTGCATGTTACGATATCAAAAGCAGGAAATTGATCAGGAAGTATGACCTGGCTGATGATGGAACATTTCTGAATGACCTGACTGTCCTGCCAGGAGGAGATGTATATATTACTGAGTCTGTCAACAACAAGATCTATCACATTGATCCAAAATCAGATTCATTACAATTATTCCTGGCAGTAGATGGATTTTCCTTTCTTAATGGCATAGAGGCTTCTGAAAAATCTAACTCACTGTTTGTAAGTTCAGAAGAAGGAATTATTAAAGTTGACATGGCTACTAAGAAATATGCAATCATGCCAACACCCGACAGTATACATGCAAAGAGTATCGACGGACTGGCCCTGTATGGTAACCAATTGATCGGCCATCAAAGTTTCCAGATTGCAAAGTTCACCATGGATGAAGACGAAACAGAAATTATTTCACATAGCATTCTTGATACAGGCCCGGAATTCGATTCCTCTACAACAGGTGAAATAGGCGGCAGGTACTATTATTACATTGTGAATTCCCAGATCCGGAGCGGGATTGATAAAAATACGGGTACGATCAAACCAGTGACGGAGCTGAAGGATGTTATTATCCGGAGGATTCGTTTATAAAGACGTGCAAAGGAAGAAAGGAAGAAAGGAAATGGAAATTAGAAATTGCAAAACACAGAAATTGATTTTCAATAGGCTGTAGAGACGCGCTGCAGCACGTCTCTACAGCCCACTGAAAATCGCTCTGCACCATGTCTCTACTGCCTGTGGAAAATTTAGTGCAATCTCACTCCCGATAGCTATCGGGACCACTTTTTACCGAACAAGTGTGATGTTGCCCCGTAGCTTTTCATGTGTAGTAACTCCATGAAAATTATAACCGATCTCAATAGCGTAAACATACACACCTGGTAACAATTCATTTCCTTCAAAACGACCATCCCAGGTAAACGGAATTTCGGTTGACGTATATATCAAATTTCCCCAACGGTCGTAAATATTTCCCTGAATTGACACGATGTCCAGTTCAGGATGAGTGGAAATGCTGAAGACATCATTTACCTGGTCATTGTTCGGCGTGAACACATTAGGGATAAAGAACTCATTTAGCGGTTCACAATCCTGGGATGGAAGTATGAAAAATTCCTGGTTTTCTTCCCGGCAAACTGTTTTAATCGTCACGGCATAATCGCCCGGCGTAATTAATTCCAACATTGCAGTAGTATCACCTGTACTCCACAGATATGTTGCAGCAAATGGCTGATTCATATCGAGGTTTATAGATTCCCATGGACAAAGGATAAACTGATTATCTGTAGGTATTACAATAAGTTCATCATCGTAGGTCACTACGATCTCATCCGTATTGCTTCCACACGAATTGCTAGATGACAATGAATACGTGCCAGCCTGGTCAATAAAGTAATTCGTTCCCGAACTGCCATCCTGCCATCTAAGCAGATCTGTAGATGCCGGAGCTGTTAGCATTAGAGTTTCTCCTGCGCATAGAATCGTATCAGCTCCAAAAATTACTTCTGCAGGAAGTGGTTGGTAGAAAACAAAAATCGAATCCTCATCAGCACCGCAAAAGTTTGAAACGGAAAGAGTATACAAACCTTCTGATGCTACATCAAATTGGGAACCTGTAGATCCATCCTGCCACGTTATGACAGTTTCAGCATCAGCATTGGAATTAAGTACCAAAAATTCTTCTTCGCATAAAGTTGTATCGGGACCTAATGAAGCATCAGGTTGTGAACCATGAATATCAACTCCTATGGTATCAACATCACTACCACATGCATTCGATACCTGAACAAAGAAGTTGCCTGAAATGGTTGTTGCATATGACGGGCCTGTACTTCCATCCTGCCATAAAAAGTCTACGCCGGATATATGTGTTTCAATAGTGACAATATTTCCCTCGCATGCCCGGATATCAGGTCCTAATTCCACATCAGGTCCATTGGCATTGGCAATGACGTCGAGTGTGTCCATTGATGCACCACACGGATTTGAAATCGTCAGTATGATTTCCTGCGCGTGGTCAATAAGATATGTTGAACCAGTGCTTCCATCCTGCCATAGATATTCAACATCTGCAACACCCGGATCCAGTGTGATTACTTCCCCGGGACATAAAGGCAAATCAAGCCCTAAATCAAGGGCGGGAATCGTTGGGAGCAGATCCAGTTGTATCGTATCAACTGATATACCGCAGTCATTGCTGATCGTCGCAAAATACATTCCAGCCGATGTTATGATCAGGTCTGTATTTGAACTGCCATCATTCCATGCGATTGCCACATTTTGAAATGGAATGGATAATGTCATCGAACCACCCGGGCAAATACCGGTATCGACACCCAGATCCAGATCCGGAATAGATTCCAATAAATCAATATTGATGGTATCGTACGCATTACCACATGCATTACTGACAATCACACTTACATCACCTGAATCAGAAATTGTAAACATTGATGTTGCAGAACCATCACTCCACAACCATGTATCCACATCTGTAAATGTTGGTGATAATGCAATTTGTTGCCCCGGACACAAGTCAGCATTAGGTCCAAGAGCAACAGTTGGCAGCGGACCACCATCCACAACCTGTACAGTATCCACATCCGATCCACATGTACTGGTGATGGTGAGACTGTATTGTCCAGGAGCAGAAATATTCAAAGTGGGATCCTCTGAACCATCATTCCATAAATATGTAACACCGGCTACTCCGGGATTAAGTTCTTCAATTGCCCCCTGGCACAATGTGAGTGTAGGTGGTAGCAGAATTGTCGGTGGTCCATTCAGGACGGAAACAGCAATTGTATCCATATATTGATAACAATTGGAGGTGACCGTAACATGATACAAACCTGCATCCGTGACAATAAATGTATTATCTGTGCTTCCATCCTGCCACAAATATTGTGCATCAGCAATACCTGCATTGAGCATCATAGAACTACCTAGACAAAGGCTTACATCAGGCCCCAGGTTTGTAGGTGTGATGACAAGTTCATACATAACCAATACCGAATCCTGGTCTGCACCGCAGAAATTAGTTACAGACAACGAATACATGCCCGGCGTGGTAACAATCATTGAATCGTTTACAGAACCATCCTGCCACAAATAATCGCCGTTGATTCCATTTACAGAAAGTATTATAGTGTCATCTACACAAGCAATCAACGTGTCGCCCAGGGTAAATAATGGAGTCGTGTTAGTGGAGACCAACACTGAATCCACGCTGGTTCCACACATGTGCGTCATGGTGACAGTATAAAGTCCATTCTGTGTAATATGATAATTCGCAAAAGAGGATCCGTCTTGCCAAAGAAAAGTTGCGTATGCACTATCGGGTATGATATCCCAGGATTCACCATTGCAAAGCATAGCTTCATCCGCACCAAAATTGATTGTGTTAGGTACTATCCCGGTAACAAATAATCCATCTGATGCGGATCCGCACATATTAGAAATCGTAAGAGTGTAGAATCCTCCTGTTGTGATGGTGTTGGTATTACCGTGTGATAGGTCCTGCCAGGTAAAGTTGCCGAG
>JANPKZ010000290.1:0-8155 GCA_031426295.1 Saprospiraceae bacterium | reverse complement strand
TATCATAAGTGGCGTCTGGATGCAGAATGGTATACACCCATAGTTGGTAAGTTGACATTGAAGACAGCAGCCAAAATGGGATTCCTCGGTTCGTACAATAAAGATATCGGTGCTCCACCCTTTGAGCGTTTTGAAGTGGGTGGTGACGGTCTGAGTAATCAGCAATTTGGTCTGACAGGAAAGGACATTCTTGCGATGCGTGGATATGAAGTAGAGGATATTGCTGCCAATCAATTAGGAGGTGCGACCATCTTTAATAAGTTTACTGCTGAGATCCGCTATCCGTTATCACTGAATCCAACATCTACAATATTTGGGCTTCTGTTTCTCGAAGGTGGTAATGCATGGAAAAATTTTGATGATTACAATCCCTTCGACATCAAGCGTAGTGCGGGTGTAGGTGTTCGTGCCTTCTTACCGATGTTCGGTCTGTTAGGATTTGACTTTGGATATGGTTTTGACAACCAGGCAAAAATCAATTCAGGTGCGAAGTGGACTGAATTTGGCAACTTCAATATCATCCTTGGATTTGAACCCGATTGATGAAGCAATATTTTTTTCAAATTTCCTTTCTTCTTTTTTTCGTCGCCTTCTTTTGGTCATGTTCATCTGTTCCCAAAGGTGTATGTGATGTAAATTGTCTTCCGGCACCTGATTACACTTCACCTTCCAGTTGGGCTGCTCTTCCAACCATTCGTGATAGCGCTGACATTGTTCCTGTAGCTGTTTGGCAGGATATACAGGCAACTGCTGAGGCAGATGTGTTCTTTATTCACCCCACCACATATATTGGAAAACGGGGGCAGAATCAATGGAATGGAGATGTATATGATCAGGCACTCAACCTGCGCACAGATCAATATCCCATAAGATACCAGGCGAGTATTTTTAATGGCGCAGGACGTGTATATGCACCACGTTACAGGCAGGCTCATCTCCATGCGTTTTATTCTGAGGATAAGAAAAATGGAAAGCTTGCCATCGATCTTGCGTATGCAGATGTAAAAGCAGCATTTCAATATTATCTCGACCATTATCAGCAAGACAGGCCTTTTATTATTGCTGCCCATAGCCAGGGAAGTATTCATGCACTCAGGTTGCTGGAGGATTTTATTGACGGAAAACCATTGCAGGAAAAGATGATTGTCGCATACATGCCGGGATATCCGATCAAGGCAGACCAATATCAACATCTGAAACCTTGCTCGCAACCTGAAGAAACCGGATGTTTCTGCAGCTGGCGAACGATCCGCGAAGGTGCCATGATCAAGAAGATGCATTTCCCGGACCACCAGGTAGTCGTGACGAACCCTGTCACATGGAATGCAGACAATGATCACAGTGAAGCTACCCTGCACATGGGTGCTATTCTTCGCGACCTGCATACACTTATGCCTTCATTGATCAATACCGAAATACACCAGGATGTGCTGTGGGTCAATAAGCCTCGCTTTCCATGGAGTTTTCTGATGACGACAAAAAATTATCATATTGCAGATTACAATTTCTTCTATGCCGACGTGCGTCAGAATGCAGCCGATCGTGTGCGTGCTTACCTGAACAGTCATTAGATACCATGATCGATATCCAAAGTCAACGACAACGCTGGAAAATATATCTCGCTGCAGCAGGTATCATATTGCTGTTAATCTCTCTTTTCTACACAGGGTACCTTGCCAAACGCCTGAAAGAAGGGGAGCGAAATAAAGCGATCCTTCTGTTCGATGCATACCAGACGATGGAAGATGCAGATATCGAAGAAGATCTTTCGCTTCAACTGAGCATCCTTGAATCTAACAAAGACATCCCGATCCTGGTGGCCAATGAAGCAGGGACCGTATTGTATGCAAAAAACTTTGGGACCGATATTGACACGAACATCATGTTGCTGCAGGAAAAATTAGTCCGCATCAAAAAGAAGGGTCCGGAACCCATCGTACTTTCCTCAGAATCATCACCGCAGCATTTATATTATCAGAATTCAAGATTGCATGACCTGCTGACCTATTTTCCTTTTGTCCAGTTATTGCTGCTGGGCGCGTTCATTATCGTTGGATATCTCAGCATCAATAATGCACGGAGAGCAGAGCAAAACAGGGTATGGGTGGGCATGGCTAAGGAAACGGCGCATCAACTGGGCACACCTATCAGTGCGATCATCGGATGGATCGAACATATGCGCGATAATTATGAGCAATCACCCGATGAGCTGGATGTGCTAAAAGAAATGGAAAACGATGTGGCGCGCCTTGACCTCATTGCTGATCGTTTCAGTAAAATTGGTTCTGCTCCTGCGCTTACACCGGTTAATATCTACGATCAGATGCGCGAGATTACTGTGTACATTAGTCGCCGGGCTTCCCGCAACATTAAATTCATCGAGCCACCCATCGATAGTCAACCCAGGATGGTCAGCATTAATCCACCGCTCTTTAACTGGGTCATTGAAAACCTGATGCGGAATGCTTTGGATGCCATTGAAGAAGGTACCGGCACGATCTCCTGGTCCATCCACGAGAAGCCTGAACATATTGAGATCGACGTAGCCGATACCGGTAAAGGAATACATACTTCAAAACTCAAGGAAGTGTTTGAACCCGGCTATACCACGAAAACACGTGGATGGGGTCTCGGTCTCAGCCTGGCCAAGCGGATCATCGACAATTACCACAAAGGCAGGATCTATGTGAAGCAATCCAAATTGGGTGAAGGAACCACGTTTGCGATTTTACTTCCGAAAAAGTAGGATCAAAGGAGCACGGGATCAAAGGATCAAAGATTCATATGAAGGGTTCTTGACATGAACTTCAAAATTCAAAATTCCTTGTTCCTTGTTCGACATTCGATTTCTTACCTTCGCAGCGGCAATAAAATAATGGTATGAATCCCCAACTTAAGATCTTCCTTGAGCATCTTGGCCTTGTCCAGGATAAGATCCACTACATGATGACGCCGGCGGAGCTCATCGAAGAATCAATCAAAAAAGACATGGGTCACCTGGCGGATACCGGTGCCTTATGCATCGATACCGGAAAATTCACTGGCCGGTCACCTAAGGACAGGTTTATCGTGCAGGATGACATGACCAAGGACACTGTCGATTGGGGAATTGTTAACAAGCCCTTCGAAAATGAGCAGTATGCCATCTTAAAAACGGATATCCTCAATTATATACGTGAGCGTGATTTGTTTATCCACGATGGATATGTTTGTTCTGACGACAATTACCGGATGAATGTCCGGGTACTCGCTGAATATCCCTGGAGTGCACTTTTTGCGAATAATATGTTCCTCCGGCTTAATGGAATGGAGATCGACGGTTATGCTCCGGAATGGACAGTTGTGTGTGCACCAGGTTTTAAAGCAGATCCCGACAGGCATGGCACACGTCAGGCTAATTTTGCGGTGATCAATTTTGCTGATCGTGCTATTCTCATTGGGGGTACGGGCTATACAGGCGAGATCAAAAAAGGGATATTTAGCGTCCTTAACTACCTATTGCCGCATGAAGAATCCACGCTTTCTATGCACTGTTCTGCGAATGTGGGTAAACATGGAGACACGGCTATATTCTTTGGATTATCGGGTACTGGCAAGACAACATTGAGTGCAGATCCAAACCGTTTTCTGATTGGTGATGATGAGCATGGATGGTCGGATGAAGGTGTCTTTAATTTTGAAGGCGGTTGTTATGCAAAATGTGTGGATCTCACTGAGGATAAGGAGCCGGACATTTTCCGTGCGATAAAGCATGGTGCATTACTTGAAAACATCCGTTTTTATCCGGAGACCCGAACGGTCAATTATGCAGACATTTCAGTAACAGAGAATACACGCGTTTCTTATCCATTACATCACATTAATAATGTGGCTCCCGGATCTATTGCGGGTCATCCGCGTAATATCTTTTTCCTTACTGCAGATGCATTTGGTGTACTACCACCGATCAGTAAGCTGACACCATCCCAGGCGATGTATCATTTTATTTCAGGGTATACTGCCAAGGTAGCCGGCACAGAAGCGGGAGTTACAGAGCCACAAGCCACATTCTCAGCATGTTTTGGAGCACCTTTTTTGCCACTTCATCCAACGCAGTATGCCACCATGCTGGGTGAAATGATGCAGCGACATAAAGTCAATATCTGGCTTGTCAACACCGGTTGGTCTGGTGGTCCATATGGAGTAGGAAGCCGTATCAAGCTGTCCAATACCCGTGCGATGATCGGTGCTGCACTTGAAGGAAACCTGAATCATGTACGCTATAAGACACACGAGATTTTTAATCTCGCAATGCCCATGTCTTGTCCGGGTCTTTCAGACCAGAATATTCTCAATCCCGTACAGACCTGGTCCAATGCTGAAGCGTACCGCGAGAAAGCAATTATACTTGCACAATCATTCCATCGGAATTTTTATAAATATGCAGCGCAGGCTTCGGATGATATCCTGGCCGGAGGACCACAGAAATTTGGAGAGATTGATATGAGTGTGGCGGTAGGGGATGATATACCGGGGTAACAGAGGTGAGAAAAGTGAGAGAGTGAGAGAGGTGAGAAAGTGTTAGCGACCTTGTCCTGCGAATCGGGGTGCCTCAATTTTTACATGTAAATCGGGAAAATTTTAGGAAACTCACCAGAAATGGTGAAGAGATCAGTTTGGCCAGGGGTTACATTTGGCTGTCGGTATCATTATGATAAAAGAATCATAACACCCTTTTCCGTTACTAATGAAAACGGCAGAAGCTTTCTCGTTCCAATATATTATTTCAGTGATTTATTTTTTACAAGGTTATCATTTTTGTCATGACTATTTTGTGAAGCTGGCAGGAAAACGTTCCTACCAGCTTTTTTTATTATATCAACTCCATCTCACTTTCCGCGTGAGATACATGATCAGCGCGATGATCAGGAACAGGGCTATATTTCTCACCAACTATGCAAAGTCAAAGTGCTTTGAAATACAAAGTAATTATATTATTTTGATTTTTGCAAGACCCTATAACCTTTTTTCACTTCAATTCACAAAGTCCCGGGACAAATAAAAAACCCGCAGTCCAGATACGGAGCTACGGGTTTTTTTAACTGAGAGTTTACCTGTTAATAAAGGTAATTCAAAGCTGTTTTATCATTATTGTTAAAAGGTCTGTTTACACCACTACCAATACATGCAAGCATCCAACTGTTAGCATCAGCACCTGTCGGTGTACCAGGAATATGGATAGCTCCAACACCTGCGGAACCTTCATTACTTGCAGGCCCACCGCAGCTATAAGCACGATTCATATAATCTGTGTGACGAAAACCCACACAATGACCCATTTCATGCGCCATGATTGTCGCACAATAATTGACAAATTCTGGTGAACTGCCAGATCCAATAGCCTGTGCATTAATTTTAATTAACGGGTATGGATCTCCTCCTGAGGATGGAAAACCTGCGGATGCAAGGAAATTTCCATTCTGTTTTTTCAAATGAATTTCACCTCCAGAGGCACCGATTAAATTAAAATCGATTTGGAAGGGTTCAGTATTGTATCGCGCTAAAGCATTAGCAATTGCAGCACTATAACCTGTTATTTCGGTTAATTTTGGATCAATACTTACTGAAATTACACGCGGCAATCCAGTTACCAGGTTAGTGGTTCGATACTGTTCTGTATCTGCTATACGCAGCGTCACATGATCTGCATGGTCATCCAGGTTTTCCTGAGTCAGGATAATATCTCCTTCCACCAGGTAGCCTTCATCCACCTTCTGTACATTTTCATTACTAAAACCAAGGTTCCAGATCTGGTCCAGAACGGTTTTTGGAATTGTCTTGTCAGCTACGGCTGAATCATCCTGCTGGCAGGCACTAAAACAAAGAGCAAGTACCAACATACCTGCGAGGACATGAAAAGTAGGTCTCATACTAAAACGGTTATGGTTAGAAAAAAATGGTCAACGGCCTTCGGGGATCCCGCATAAGGACATATACGAGACACAAAAGATAAGCATTCAAATAATATGCAGGTCATTTTTTTAAAAGAGTCTTTCAACCCTTTTCATCCCTTTTGCGGTATTTTTGAGACATGCGCTTCTCCAGGCCTTGTTATCGTGGTTTTTGTTTGCTGATCCTGATCAGTTTTGTCAGCTCGTATACAACTTTGTTATTCTCGCAACCTTCTGACAAAGTTGATCAGCTTGACATACCTGTATCCCCGATACTTGCCAGGCAATTAGCTGTTTCCACCGACAGCACTTTGTTTAATATCCAGGTGATCACTTCCGAACCAGACCTATTATTAGGATGGTGCAGATCAAAAAGTAGAAAGAACCCTCTTCCTGTTTCAGATACCGTTTCAGGATTTATAATTCCTATTACAAAAAGTGAGCTGCCTGCATTGGCGCGCCTCAAAGGCGTAACTCAGGTAGAATTGTGGCGCCAGGCTCATACGGACTTAAAACAGGAGGGCATGGATCTCTCATTAAATGAAGTGTCATTGGCACATCATCTTTATCCGGATCTTTCAGGAACACCAATGATCGTTTCCATAAAGGAAAACAGACTTGACTCTACAGACATTGATTTCAAAAACAGGATCGTTCCCTACTTTGAATTTCTGAATGACGTCGATCTGCATGCAACGAATATGGGAAGCATCATCGGCGGTGGGGCGAATTCGGATGTCCATTCAAAGGGTGTGGCATGGGATGCCACCATGTTGTCATCAAGTTTTATTTTTTTATTTCCTTCTGATGCAGCATTTTTTCAAACTCATCAGATCACGGTGCAGAATCACAGTTATGGTACAGGTATTGAAAATTTTTACGGACCGGAAAGTGTAAAATATGATGAGCTCTGTAATGAACTGCCTGATTTGATGCATATATTTTCAGCAGGCAACGCAGGTGATCAAACATCTACAGAAGGGACCTATGCCAATCTCACAGGTTGGGCGAATCTGACCGGGCAATTCAAACAATCAAAAAATACAATTTCTGTAGGTGCCACGGATTCAACTGATCATGTTGTACCACTCAGTTCACGGGGTCCTGCATATGATGGGCGCATCAAGCCGGAAATTGTTGCGTATGGACATGGTGGCACTTCAGGTGCTGCAGCCATTATATCAGGGGCATCCTTGTTGCTTCAGCAACGGTATGCAGAATTAAATAATGGCGAAATTCCACCATCATCTTTGACCCGTGCTATATTGATCAACACGGCAAAAGATATTGAAACTCCAGGTCCGGATTTTATAAGCGGGTATGGATCACTTCGTCTGGCTGCTGCTATCGAAACGATCGACAAAGAAAATTACATCGTCGATTATATAAATCATTTAGACAGCAAAGGAATTCCATTCACGATACCGGATGATGTAGCAGAAGTAAAAATTATGATAGCATGGAATGATCCGGCACATCACCTGAACGCATCCCTGTCGTTGATAAATAACCTTGACATCACGTTGGAGAATCTGCAAACAGGAGAGATTATATATCCCTGGATCCTTTCTTCGTTTCCATCGGCTGATTCATTGGCGCAACCTGCGCGACGCGGGAGCGATAGTATCAACAATGTGGAACAGATCACCATTACGGATCCGGTTCCCGGTGAATATATCATTCATATTCATGGCACTGCTATCCAAACCAGCACACAAACTTTTGCATTGACATGGCAGCTGCAGCCTGATGAAACATTTCATTGGACCTTTCCCACAAGAAGCGATTTTCTGCAACCTGGCAATAATGCCTTTCTTCGCTGGAGCTCTCCATCAATAGAAAATGGAACTATACAATACCGGACACTCCCTGGTGGAGACTGGATTGAAATTGCATCCATTGATTTGAGAAACCAATACGTTAGGTGGTCTGTACCCGATTACAGCATTGCTGCTCAGTTGCGAATGATAACCGATGCAGGTGTATTTGAATCGGATTCTTTCCTGATCACAACACCTTTACGACCCGAGGTGATCCTGGTGTGCGAAGATTCCATAATTCTTGCATGGCCGAAAATTACCTTAGCAGATTCATTTGAGTTATTCCGGATCGGCGAGAAGCATATGGAGCATGTAGAATTTCTGAAAGACACGTTCAAAGTTATTTTACCTGATTATGACAGACGACATTTTGCTGTTGCCTATTATGAAAAAGGTATCCGGAGT
>JANPKZ010000289.1:0-4410 GCA_031426295.1 Saprospiraceae bacterium | reverse complement strand
GATGTTGCTGCAAAAAATATCTTGTTTGTAACCGGCAGTGCTAAGCTCCAGAAATCTTCATTTAAAGGATTGGATGATGTGGCGAAGATCATGACCGAAAATCCTGGTATGAGTTTGAAGATCGATGGACATACCGATAATGTGGGCAAGGACGATTACAACCAGACATTAAGTGACAACCGCGCAGCTTCTGTTAGAACTTACCTCATCAGTAAGGGTGTTGATGAAAGCCGTATTACATCTGAGGGGCATGGAGAAACAATGCCAATCGCGGATAATAAAACTGCAAAAGGCCGCCAGCAGAACAGGCGTTCGGAAATGACCTTGAGTTATTATAAATAAGCTATACGTATTCGTGATAAAAGTCTCCTGATACCAGCGGACTTTTTTTATTTGGAGACGATAAGCGATCCGCTACGTCTGTTAAAGCGAGCCATTCCGGTTCAAGATTGATTGATTTGGGTGTTTTTTTTACCCATTTTTTCCTACCTTTGCGGCGCCATTAGGGAAAGATAAGTGAGCAAATTGAACAGGTGATCCAGGGTCTTTTCTTCAGGTGGCAGAATATGAGAGTCTAATCTACATATCAGCTTTGCTCCCTCACTTAGGGATGTACTCATAGTAGCTGGTATTCCCTCAAAAAGCTCAGCAACGGGCGGAACCCTGGAGGTTCACGCTGAAAGCGAAAAACAGCTTCAGTAAATAACTGAACAATCAACAAAAAATAAAAAAGATAAAATAAAACGTCAAATCAAATAGTCATGGCAGATTTAAAATTTCAGAGAAACTTTGGTATTGCCGCTCACATTGATGCGGGTAAAACCACTACGACGGAGCGTATCCTTCGTTATACAGGTATGATCCACCGGATTGGTGAAGTGCATGATGGCGCTGCCACAACCGACTGGATGGAGCAGGAAAAAGAAAGAGGTATCACGATCACTTCTGCAGCAGTAAGCTGCCAGTGGAATTTTCCAACAGACAAAGGGAAAGAGTTCGCTGACACTAAAAAATATTCTTTTAATATCATCGATACTCCCGGTCACGTTGACTTTACCGTAGAGGTAGAGCGTTCTATGCGTGTACTGGATGGATTGATCGCGTTGTTCTCTGCCGTTGACGGTGTAGAACCACAATCTGAAACCGTATGGCGCCAGGCGAATCGCTACGGTGTTCCACGTATCGGGTTTGTAAATAAAATGGATCGTGCCGGTGCTGACTTCCTGATGGTAGTAAAGCAGGTGAAAGACATGCTCGGATCTAAAGCGGTGCCGTTACAATTGCCGATCGGTGCGGAAGATGATTTTAAAGGGGTAGTGGACCTGATCAAAATGAAAGGGATCATCTGGCATATGGAAACGGAAGGAATGACCTTTGATGAGATCGAAGTGCCTGCTGATATGCTCGAAGAAGCAAAAGAATGGAGAGCCAGCCTGGTGGAAGCGGTTGCAGAGTATGATGATAAATTGATGGAGAAATTCTTTGAAGATCCTAATAGCATTACTGAAGACGAAATGCATGAAGCGATCCGTAAAGCAACGGTTGATCTGAGCATTGTACCGATGATGTGCGGTTCTTCATTTAAAAATAAAGGCGTACAAACTGCGCTGGATGCGGTTTGCCGTTACCTGCCTTCGCCTATCGATATTCCCGATACCATTGGAATCAATCCGGACACAGGCGAGCAGGTTACCCGTAAAGCGGATGCAAAAGCACCTTTTGCAGCGCTGGCATTTAAGATCATGACCGATCCATTCGTGGGTCGTTTGGCGTTCTTCCGGTGCTATTCTGGTCACCTCGATGCTGGTTCCTATGTATTGAACGTAAGAAGTGGTAAGAAAGAGCGGATCAGTCGTATTATGAAAATGTTTGCCAACAAACAAAACCCGATCGATTTCATCGAAGCTGGTGATATCGGTGCGGCAGTTGGATTTAAAGAGATCAAGACCGGTGATACACTGTGTGATGAAAATCACCCGATCACCCTTGAGAATATGTTTATACCTGAGCCTGTAATTGCTATCGCGATTGAGCCAAAGACACAGGTCGACGTGGACAAAATGGGTATGGCGATTGCCAAACTGGTCGAAGAAGATCCGACGCTGAGAGTAAATACCGATGAAGAAACAGGACAGACCATTCTTCGCGGAATGGGAGAGTTGCACCTCGAGATCATCATTGATCGTATGCGTCGTGAGTTTAAAGTAGAGGTGAACCAGGGAGCACCACAGGTGGCTTATAAAGAGTCGTTTGGGATCAGCATCGAACACCGTGAGACATTAAAGAAACAAACCGGTGGTCGTGGTAAGTTTGCCGATATTATTTTCGAGATCGGGCCAGTGGATGCAGAATGGAAAGCAGAGAATCCTGATAAACATTTCCAGTTTGTAAACAATATCGTTGGAGGTTCTATCCCACGTGAATTCATTACGCCGATCTCCAAAGGATTTGAGCAAGCGATGACAACGGGTGTATTGGCGAGTTACCCGGTTGACAATATGAAGATCCGTGTATTTGATGGTGGATTCCACGCGGTGGATTCTGATGCAATGTCATTTGAATTATGTGCCCGTCAAGGTTTCCGTGAAGCGGCAAGAAAAGCGAAGCCTACCTTGCTTGAACCGATCATGAAAGTGGAAGTGATCACGCCAGCCCAATACATGGGCGATGTGACAGGTGACCTGAACCGTCGTCGGGGTATGCTGGAAGGTATGGATACAAGAGCCGGTGCTGAAGTGATCAAAGCCAAAGTTCCATTAAGTGAAATGTTTGGATATGTAACGCAGCTTCGTTCATTGTCTTCTGGTCGTGCTTCGAGTACAATGGAATTCTCTCACTATGCACCTGCACCAAACAACATCGCTGAAGAAGTGATTGCGAAGGTGAAGGGGAAAGTGAATGCCTAAGACCTGATGTAGTTTTAATATATTATGCGTCCTGCTCCCCGGAGCAGGACTTTTTTTTCAACATCGCCAAAATATTGAAGCAAATCAATCTCCAGAATCTAAGATGGCATTGTGTTTGTGAATAGGAGGAGCAAACCAACTCCGTTTTTAAGAGCCAATTTCTTACCGTTAAGGCATGGTGTGAAAAACATTTTCAAAGATTAAGGACCCCTACCGGGTCCTTATTTTTTTGCCAGCGGGTCGCGGAATACAAAGAATAATCCGGGAATGGATCCGATCACGGTTATGCAATAAAACAGAAGACTTATCACCACCGATGTGTCTTTGTCAAGGCCATACAAAAGAGCCCCTTCCAGGAATACAAGCTCCCGGATACCCAAGCCACCACCAATTGTTAGCGGCAACACAGAAACGACCGAAGAAACCAGGAAGATAAAAATGTAAGCGGTAGTTTGTCCAGGAATTCCCAACGCTGCCATGATCAGGTATACACAAACCACTTGTGCGGCTTGGACGAAAATACCCAGGAGTAAGGCCAGGAAAAAATCACTGGAAAAATCTTTCATCCACCGATTAACAACATAATATAATATGAATACAGCCAGTATCGAACCACCAACAACTAAAGCTGCGTAAACCAACTGGTCAAACACCAGAATGCTGTATACACCGAGGATTAAACCAAGTCCCAAGAGCCCGCTAAAGCGATCCAGTAGTACAGCTGACATTGTTTTTTTATAGGGAGCGTTATATCTTTTTTTAAGGAGGATCACTTTGTAGGCATCACCCGTAATTGAGCCCGGAAGGAATAAATTATAGAACATCCCCAGCCAGTAGAGTTTGATATTTTGCAGGAAGGCCAGGTGGATGCCTATATTTTTAAAATACGTTTTTAACCGGATAGCAGAAATGACCTTTGACAATATAAAGGCGGCAAAAGCCATAAATAAGTAAAGAATATCCGCAGACTTTGCGGCTTGCCAAGTTTTATCAAAATCAATTTTGCCGGAAACATACCAGAGGCAGGCAATGCTGACGACAATTTTCAGCAGCAATTTTAGTCCTTTGCTGGTTTTCGATTCTGTTTTGGGAATTTCGTCCATATCGATTTGAAGTCCTGCAAGTAAATTGAAAATGCTGATAAAATGAATTCTGACCTGTCATCCGGCATCAGGCCGGTTAGCAAGGAGTACATAAAAAGCTGCAGCCGGGTATATTTGCAGCAGCTCTCGCCATTCAGATCGGGGATCTGAAGAAACTTGATACGCGTGCTTGAAGTTCTATTTTAAATTCGGTACCCTTAATTGATAATCAATCGACTGGATACATTTTCCTGAGTTTCGCGGTAGATTGTCCACAATGGGAAAAATTATTCATAACTATTTGGATGATATGGGTCTCACCCCTACCTTTGCACTCCCAAAAGAAAATTGGGATTTCATACATGTCGCAGCGAATCAGAATCAAATTACAGTCTTACGATCATAACCTGGTTGATAAATCA
>JANPKZ010000288.1:0-17887 GCA_031426295.1 Saprospiraceae bacterium | reverse complement strand
CTTGCCGACTCCGATGATCTTCAATTTGCTGGATAAAAAAGCTAAGTGGTTGCATAAAAGATGGGTTTGTAAATATTAAGCTTTTCTTTAATATGTTACAAATTATTATAAATAATCTTAAACACTGATTAGCCCTGCCCTTTCAGGGGGTAGGGGGTTAGACGTATCAATGGTCCTGCTTTCAGGGGGTAGGGGGTTAGGAGAATCGAATAGAACCTTTCAGGGGGTAGGGGGTTAGACGAATCTTTGGAGAAGTTCCTCCAGGCTGATTCTCTCATTTATTTCAGGCCTCCCTTTCGCATCCAGCTTTATCGAAATACATTCAGTATCCTTATCGTGTTCGAGAAACAGGTAATGTCCTTTATTAGCAACCTCTGTGAGAAAAGATGTCTTTTCATCCAATGTTACTAACGGACGGATATCATACCCCATGATATATGGCAGTCCTACATGATGCGCTGAAGGAATTAAATCAGCAGCATAAATAATACTGATTGAATCGTTTAATTTAATCTCAGGTAAGATCATCGATTCCGTATGGCCATACGATAAGCGAATGGAAATACGATCATTCATCGGATACCCATATTCTTCAGGGAAATAATTCAGGACACCATGATCTTTGAGTGGAACAAAATTCTCTTTCAGAAAAGAAGCACGTTCGCGGGCATTCGGAGTATATGCCCAATCGTAGTGACGTTGTGTTGTCCAGTATTTTGCATTTGGAAATGCAGGCGACAGATTGACTTCCGCATCTTTTTTTACAGCACCCCCTACATGATCAAAATGAAAATGAGTGATGATAACATCGGTTATATCTGTGTCTGAATATCCAGCATCAGCCAACGAACTCATCAATGTGTGTTCGCCATGTAGAAAATAATGACTAAAAAAACGTTCGTCCTGTTTGTTGCCAAGGCCTGTATCGATGAGAATTTTCTGATTACCTGTATCTACCAGCAGGCAACGCATTGTCCAGCTGCACAGATTGTGATCATCGGCAGGGATCATCTTTTCCCATATGGTTTTTGGCACCACACCAAACATGGCGCCACCATCAAGCTTAAGATGTCCTGTATCGATGGAGATCAGTTTCATCAGAAACCGATTTTGCGTTTCTCAGCTTTATTGCCGGATTTGATATAAGCTAATTGCAATGCAGTGGAGGCAGCTTCAGCTCCTTTATTGCCGTGTTTGCCACCGGCACGTTCTTTAGCCTGTTCTGGATTTTCAGTGGTTAGTACACCAAAAATAACGGGTATACCAGAAGCTAAGCTTAATTGCATGATCCCGTTAGCAACCGCTGTTGCGATATATTCATCATGTCTTGTTTCACCATGAATGATACATCCCAGGCAGATGATGCCATCTTTTTTGTCGGCTTTCATTAATTGTCTCGCACCCCATGGTAGTTCGAATGAACCCGGGACGATCAGCTCTTCTATATTTTCGGGAAGGACACCTGCTTCAAGTAACGTATTCCGTGCACCTTCAGTAAGTGCATTTGTGATGTAAGCATTCCACTGAGAGACGACGATGCCGAATTTATATGGCTTGCCATCAGGCAAACTGAAAGACGGTGCTGCATCCCTTGAAGCCATGATTACTCTGCTTCTGCTCTTGCGATGTATTTGTCGATTGACAAGGCCTCATTACTGTTAGGATAGTTGGACTTGATCCTCTTGTAGATTTCAAGTGCTTTATCTTTTTCATTTTGCATTTCATGGAGTAATGCAAGTTTTTTCAGATAGTATGGAGTCAACAATTCGTTGTCTGATCCGTCAGCAGCTTTTTTATATTGATCCATGGCTTTGTCCATCTGGTTGAGCTCTGAGTAGGCATCACCAAGTGCGCCATGTTTCATCACCGGACCGATAAGGCCTTCAGGATTAAAATCTTCGAGGAAAGATTTGGCAGCATCAAAATTACCAAGGTTAAGATTTGCTACACCAGCATAGTAGTTAGCCAGGTTGCCTGCTTTTGTGCCTCCATAATCTTTGATGATATCCACAAAGCCTGGATAGCCTCCACCTGGATTATCCAATGCGACCTGGAATGAATCCTGTTCGAACTGGATCTGCGCCATCCACATTTGGTTCATTGCCTTTTCTTCTTTTGGGCCTTTAATCAGGTTGGTATAAACAAACCATCCACCAACGATGATAACGAGGGCGGCAAGTCCACCGAGGATCAGTTTCTGATTTTCTTCAAAAAAACCAGTTGCTTTGGTTTTGGCCTGGGTAAGGTCGATGAGGGTGTCTGCGTTCTTCTTTACCTGCTTGCGTTTGATCGCCATGGATATCTATTTTTCTAGAAAAGTGGTGCAAAAGTAACAAATCGCGGGGATACGGAACATATTAGGAAAAAATAAGATAAAGGTAAGGCGAAGGCGAAAGAGGGGGCGAAGGCGAAGGCGAAAGAGGAGGCGAAGGCGAAGGCGAAGGAGAGTGAGGGGTACAAGGTCTGGAAAATGATCAAATTATCGATGATCCTGGAGCCGTATAAAAGTAAATTGTGAATATACTACAGTATTAACTTTTACTATAATGCGTATTATGTTGATTTTAAGCAAATTATAGCGATAAAATGGCCAAAATTTAGGGCCCAAAAATGAACCGATATATGGAAAAAAAGTATGTTTTAAACATACGTCATTATTAAACTTTTATATAAAGTCTATACCGCTGGTTATGAGCCAACCATACCATATTTCTACATTAATAATGGGAAATTTAAAAAACGCCTTCGCCTTAGCCTCCGCCTAAACCTAATCCTTAATAAACGGATAATCCTCCTGCAGATAATTATCAGTGTACAATTCCGATGCAGGTGGAAACGACCCAGCCTCAGCAAATGCCTCAGCCTCATCAATCTCAGTCATAATAGTCTGGTCAATCACATCCAGCTCATCCTGGCTCATCACATTATGCCCAAGCAGATACCCCTTCAGCTGCTCAATCGGATCCTGACCCTTATAGGTATCAAGCTCCTCCGGTGTACGATATTTCGCAGGATCGGACACCGAGTGGCCCCGGTACCGGTACGTTTTAATTTCAAGTAAATACGGCCCCTTGCCAGACCTCACATGAGCCGCAGCCTCAGCCATAGCATAGTGCGTCTTCATCACATCCATCCCGTCAACCCACGAAGAGGGCATCTCATAGGACAGTGCAAGCTTGTACAAATCAGTAACATTGCTTGATCGGGCAACCGAAGTACCCATGGCGTAATAATTGTTCTCACAGATATACAACACCGGCAACTTCCACGTCATAGCCATATTGAAGGACTCATGAAGCGCTCCCTGGCGGGCAGCACCATCGCCAAACATAGTAAGACAAATATTCTCAGTCCCTTTATACTGCTCTGCAAAGCCGATACCCGTTCCAATAGGGATCTGTGCTCCCACGATACCATTGCCCCCAAAATAATGGTGCTCTTTGGAGAAGAAGTGCATTGATCCGCCTTTCCCTTTATTGATACCAGTTTCCTTGCCAAAAAGCTCAGCCATGCAGGCTTTGCTCTCCACACCACGACACAACGCAATACCATGCTGGCGATATGCCGTCACAATAGGATCTGAAGGTCTAAGCGCAGTCGTGATAGCTGCCGCAATAGCTTCCTGGCCAATATAGACGTGGAGAAACCCCCTGATCTTATTGATGGAATACATCTTCAGTGACCGCTCCTCGAAGCGACGGATCCGCATCATCACCTCATACCAGTTGCGATAGGTATTCTTGTCAATGCCGTTAGATGCCGCAGCACCTGTATTTGTCTTTTTTTCTTTTACCTGAGCCATAAAAACTATATTAGCCGGACGTCAAAGATAAGGTTCTATTATAAAGTCTCTTCATGAAGCCATTGACCTTCCGGCAGGTAACGTTTACCAACTTTAAAAACTATGCCAATGCGCACTTTGAGATGGGAGATCGCTTCAATCTTGTCCACGGACTGAATGGTACCGGCAAAACTAATCTGCTGGACGGACTTTACTACCTGTGCGTAGGGAAAAGTTATTTTACTTCCCAGGATGCCAAAGTAGTCAGGAGTGGTGAAACCTTCTTCAGAATTGAAGGGGACCTCATCCGTGACACCTCCCACCACACAATAACGATCAAGGTCCGACCAGGTCAGACAAAAGATATTCTCCTCGATGAGGTTCCCAGGGAGCGTATTAGTGACCATTTAGGATTTATACCGGTTGTGATCTCAGCACCTAAAGATGTAGAATTGGTAACTGGCCATTCTGTTGCCCGGCGTAAATATATTGATCACCTTCTCTGCCAGGTCGACCCGGATTACCTCAAAGCACTGATGACCTACAACCATTTGCTCCATCTGCGAAATGCTGCTTTAAAACAGAATTTCCCTGACCTCAAGCGAATGATTGATACCTACGACGAACAAATGAATCCATATGCATCCTATATATTTTCAAGACGAAGATGGATGACGGGTGAAATAGAAAAACAGATCAGGGAAACCTATAAAATTTTATCGGAAGAAAGAGAAGATGTCACAATTGAATATGAAAGTCAATTAGGAGAAAAAGAATATCTCTTACTGGCTGATATGAACTGGGAACAGGATAAAAACACACAACGATCCAATACCGGGATCCACAAAGATGATTTTAACCTGAATATTAAAAACATGCCTGCCAAAGAATTTGGATCGCAGGGCCAGATCAAATCTTTGATATTTTCATTACACCTCAGCAAGTACAATTTGCTGAATGAAAAATGCGGATATAGGCCATTGCTCATCCTCGATGATATTTTTGATAAGCTGGACGAACGACGTCTTGGTCGATTGATGGAATTGCTGATCCAGCCCGCATATGGACAGATCCTTGTATCAGATACCAGCCGCAACAGGGTAGGGACGTTTGTTCCGTCCAACCTGTTACATGAAATCCAGATTACGGCATAAACCTTATCAGGTGACCCGGCAAATACACCTTACCTTTGATAATATGACCTCCCGCGGCGACAATAACAGACCACTGAAAGAATGGCTGCAGATCTTCACACAGACTCCGCAGCTGCGGTCAAAACTGTATCAGACACGTGTCGAGAAAATGTGGGCAGAACTCATGGGGCCCGTCATTACATCTTACACCCGGCGTATCAGGCTTGACGGACAAGTGCTGATGATCTATGTAGACTCTTCCTCATTGAAAGCAGAACTCTCAACAATGAAAGAATCGATCATCAAGACCGTTAATGAAAGATTGGGCGAAAGTTATGTGAAGGAAGTACGGATCCTCTAGGATCAGGTTTTAGAAGGTGGTGGTGCCAGCTTCGTATTTACACCTTTATATTCTGAAGGCATTTGTGTGGTCTTCCGTTTTCCTTTTGTTTTAGCAGCAAGTGCCATGGCGGCAGGTAAATCAACTGAGCCACCAGATACACTTAATGATGCGGCTGGTACTTCCTCGAATGTACCTGGCTGGATCACTGTCCCAGGCAATTTCCTCACGCTCTGCATAAGGATATTTTTCACCTGTGGCGCTGAAAGTTTTGGATAGCGTGATCTGATCATAGCAGCCATACCGCTTACAACGGGTGCTGCCATACTTGTACCACTGGCATAATCATACGTGCTGTCAGGCGTAGTAGAATAAATATAAACGCCAGGTGCAAAAACATCCACTTGCGTTTTACCATAATTTGAAAACTCTGCAATGGAAGCGCTTCCACCTTCCGGTCCTACTGCGCCAACGGAGATCAGATTTTTGATCTTAGCTTTTTTCTTGCCGTAGTATGTATCATTAGGATAATTAGGTTCCTGATCCATATCCGCTCCTTCATTTCCGGATCCGATCACCAGCAACACATCTTTTTTAGCAGCGTATTTCATTGCATTATCCACCAAATATTTTTCCGGGGAATATCCTTTTCCAAAACTCATATTGATCACCTCTGCACCATTATCAACTGCATAGATGATTCCGTTTGCAACATCCTTATCACGCTCATCACCATCAGGTACAAGACGTATACTCATCAGAGCAACATTATCTGCAATTCCATTCATACCAAGGTCGTTGTTGCGTACCGCACCTACGATCCCCGCTACGTGAGTGCCATGATAAGAGAACTCACCTCCTACATCATTGTTTCCATAATTGCGAACTGAGAAATCATAATAATTATCACCAACAATTTTACGGCTGTCGTAGTCTGGATTGTATCTAAAGTTTAAAGCATCTTCATCTGCCTGGGTCTGCATTACAAATTGCTCAGTGGCAACTTCTATAAGCCAGTCTATACTTTCTACCTTCAGCCCTTGCTCTTCTACGTTGCGGATAATTTTAGCTGCCATCAATACATTTTCATCCGATGATTTTTCAAGTTCATCTACGCGCAGTGTATCATTGCCCACGACTTTTTTAGCAGCTTCCAGGGCAGTCATGATCATTGTCTTCATTTGAGATGTCTCATCGAGATGCTGACGCGCACCCTCAATTTTCGATTCCACAACTTCCTTCATCTCAAGGTATTCGTTGTATTCAGTCAATTGCTTTCCCTTTAATTTGGAGACATCTGCATTTTCCCATTTGGATTTTTGTTTGCCATACAGACGGGTTACTTCAAGAGATTCTTTGATCACTGAACGACCATCAGCACCGCCAAGGAAATTCCAACCGTGAATATCATCAACATAGCCATTACCATCATCGTCTTTTTTATTACCGGCGATCTCACCCGGATTTACCCAGATGTGAGGTTTTAGATCAGGATGTTCGATGTCAATTCCGGAATCCAGGATGGCAACGATTACAGTGCGCTCGGCAGGCTTGGTTGAGGAACCATACCATACATCAGAACCAATACCATTGGGAAAAGTGGCATCCGTACTTTGATGATGCCAGTTTTCGAGTTCTTCCTGCGAAAAAACTGGTACTTGAATTGATAAGAAAGCTATAAGACAAAGCAATGAAAATCTTAAGAAAATAGGCATCAGATATGTTTTTCTATGTTGATGGGTATATACGTACGAAGCGCAATATTAGTTTAATGTTTATAAGTACCTCATTATTTTGGATGAATCCAACCTCTTACCTGATGATTCGAGGTCACCGGCTTGAGGAAAATTCCCGGCACCTACAACCTTTTTATACCTTTCAGGCGTTTAGTATGGGATTGCATCTTCACCCCGCAGTTTGATGACAAACACATGAAGTTGATGAATCTACGAGTTGGTTACTTTTCGATAGTTATTCTCTTGTTTCTTTCAGGAAAGGTCATTTCACAGGGTGAAATAGGCCTGATTCTGGGTATTTCCAATTACCAGGGAGATCTGGCTTCATACAGTACTGAAAACGGTTTAAAAGCCCGTGTGGGTCCTGTGGCAGGTATCCATGCTGGTTATGAATTGAGTCCGCGTTTTCAACTACGCACCGACCTAATGTATACTCGTCTTTCAGGAGCTGATGCTTTAAGTGATAAAGAAGGAACCCGCGCACGTAATCTGGATTTCTTCTCTCCCATTTTGCAATTAAACGTTGGCGCGGACTGGAATATTTTTGGTTTCAGCAATCAGGATGAGAAAGCATTTACTCCGTATCTCACAGCAGGCGTTGGCGTATTTCATATGAATCCAAAGACAAAATACAATGGTGAAAAGGTCGCTCTTCATCCATTAGGTACAGAGGGTCAGAATTTGACAGATTATCCTGATCAAAAGAAATATAGCCTGGTCCAACCTAATCTGCAATTTGGTGGAGGACTAAAATTATTAACAGGATCTGTAAGCCTTGCTATTGAAGCCTCCATGTCATATACATTCACAGATTATATTGATGATGTCAGCACGATCTACATCACCTATCCTGAATTATTGGCAAAAGCAGGACCATTGACTGCAGCACTTGCAAATCGTCAGGGTGAGTACCTCAATACAGAACCAGTCATCGTACCGACTGGCACCACACGAGGAAATCCGGAAACAAAAGATTTTTTTGGTATGATCACTGTACGTGCAGGAATTCCTCTTGCTATGGGATCATCCGGATTTAAAGTCCGCGGAGGAAAAGCGAAAACCCTACCTTGCCCTAAGTTTTGATTGCAGTATTTTCACACCAGGTTGATCACTCCGCTACACATACTAAACCGTCATTGGGGGTATAAGGAATTTCGTCCATTACAGGCGGATATCATAGATCATGTTATATCCGGTAATGACGTGCTTGCATTACTACCTACAGGAGGTGGAAAATCATTGTGTTACCAGGTACCTGCTCTGATGCTCGATGGTTTGACAATTGTCATTTCACCTCTCATAGCATTAATGAAGGACCAGGTTGCTCGATTAAAAGGATTGCACATACCCGCTGATGCAATTTATTCCGGTATGCGACAAATTGAGATTGACAGGATGTTGGAAAATGCACGTTTTGGAAAACTCAAATTGCTCTACATTTCTCCGGAACGCCTTAAAACTGATATGCTCAAAGTGCGATTACCACTTTTACCTGTGAGTCTCATCGCAGTGGATGAAGCACATTGTATTTCTCAATGGGGTCATGATTTTCGTCCTGCCTATTTGGAGATAGGTGAGTTACGGGAAATCCTTCCGAAAGTTCCGATGATTGCTCTGACTGCATCTGCAACAAAAGAAGTACGTGATGAAATTCTTGTATTACTAAAGATGCAAAAGGGCAAAGTATTCAGGAATAGTTTTGCCCGGCCTAACCTACATTACCATGTTATAAATCGTGAAGACCATCTTCCATATATAGAAAGACTTCTTTCCAAAAGTAAAGGGTCTTCAATCGTATACGTGCGTCAACGTAAAACATGTTTTGAATTAGCTGAATGGTTTTCTTCAAAAGGTATTTCCAGTGCCCCGTATCATGGTGGTATGGAAATGAAGCAGCGCGATGTAATCCAGGAAAACTGGATAAAAAACAAAACGAAAGTGATCGTTGCTACCAATGCATTCGGCATGGGAGTCGATAAAAGTGATGTAAAGCTGGTGGTACATTTTGATTTGCCTCCGGGCATTGAAGAGTATTACCAGGAAGCGGGCAGGGCAGGGCGTGATGGGAACGAAGCCCACTGTGTCATCGTCAATAAACCCACCAGTGAAAAAAATTTACGCACGCGTGTTGCTTCGGCTTTTCCGGATGAAGAAACACTAAAAAAAGTCTACAGAGGATTACACATCTATCTTGATTTGGCAGTTGGCTCAGGCTTAGATGAAACATTTGATTTTGACCTGGATACATTTTCCAATAAAATAGGTATGCGTCCGGCGGAAACGTATGTGGCATTGGATGTTATTGCAAAAGATGGATGGATATCTATAGATGAAGCAGGCATGCGGGGCAGTCAATTAATGATTACCACAGATCTTGAAACGTTGGAGAATTACCAGGCCAGTAATTCAAAAACAGATGAGCTCACGAAAGCTTTGCTGAGAGGCTATGAAGGATTGTGGGCTGCACCAATCAATATCCAGGAAAGTAAGCTTGCCAAATTTTTAAAATGGTCAGAATCGGATGTCATCGCACATTTACGATTGATTCACAGTCAGGGTCTTGTAGACTATAATCGTCCCGGAACCAAAAGCCAGATCACCCTTTTAAGAGAACGGGTTCCTGAACAAAATTTTACAATTGATCAGAAGGCTTACAATTTCAGGAAGGAAAGAGCTTTTAAGCGTATGGATTCCATGCTTGGCTATCTCAAAGAAGAAGTTGATTGCCGGGAAGTATATATCCGTCAATATTTTGATGAACATACGAATACACGATGCGGACATTGTGATCGTTGTAAATCATACCAGAAACATAACAAAAGCTGGACAGATGTCGTGCGTGATTCATTAAAAGAAGTTGATGGCATCACTGTAAAAGATTTCCTGGCCCGATATGAAACCGAACAACAGGGCTCCATTAAAAAAGAATTACGCCAGTTAGCAGACGAACATAAAATCCGTATCGTTGAAGACAAGATCTTCCGGTCAGAATAAAACTATACGTGAAAAACCAAAAATTGATATTTGCTGTCACCAATGACCTGACCTATGACCGGAGGATGTATCGCATATGCAGTACACTTGCAGAAGCAGGTGCTGATGTGACGTTGATCGGAAGAGTTTTACACACTTCAAAACCATTCGCTCCGGAATTATTTAAAGGTGTCAGAATAAAATGCTGGTTCCATTCCGGATTACGTTTTTATGCGGAATATAATATTCGGTTATTCTTCTGGCTCCTCACGCATGACTACACAATCGCATGTGCGTGCGATCTCGATACGGCATTGCCTGTTCGTTTTGCATCCTGGATCAAGCGCAAAAAAACAGTGTACGATGCCCACGAATATTTTACAGAAGTACCTGAAATTACCGCAAGACCTGTTATAAAATCTATCTGGTCAGGTATTGCAAATCTGACTATCGGCGGATTTGATCTCAGATATACAGTTGGATCCTGCCTGGCCAAACTAATGGGTGAAAAATACCAGGTCCCTTTTGATGTGATTCGCAATATCCCTTCCGAACAACAGACAAGTCGTGCAACGAATCCTGTTGCTTCCATAAAAATCCTCTTGTACCAGGGGGCAATAAATGAGGGTAGGGGACTTGAAGCAATAATTAACTCAATATCCATGCTGCCCGGGTGGGAATTTTGGCTTGCCGGGGAAGGGGATTTAACTGAGCAATTAAAACTCCAGGCAGCACAAGACCAGGTTGCTGACCGTGTCAGATTTTTGGGCTGGGTTCATCCAAATGATCTTCCTGATTTGATGTCGCAGGCAACACTTGGAATTAATCTAAGGGAAATTGGAAGTTTAAATGATTATAATTCATTGCCAAATAAGTTTTTTGATTTTATTCATGCAGGTCTTCCTTCCATCAACATGAAGTATCCTGAGTATGAAGCCATCAACCAGCAATATGAATGCTCTTATTTAATTAATGCTGTTTCAATAAATGAAATATGTGATGCTGTTCAATTGCTTGACAAGGACATAAACCTGATGAATTTATTAAAAGCTAACTGCATTGGAGCGGCAAAAGAATTCACGTGGAAAAATGAAAGCACGAGGTTGAAAACTCTGTACGAAACCTTATAAATAAAAAAGCCCCGATGGAAACATCGGGGCAGAGTTACTATTTATTGCAGATTAACCTTTAAGCTCCGGATCAATTTTTCCAGCCAAATCGAGCAGGAATGCATATTCCATTGCTGTCTCTTTAAACTGTCTGAATCTTCCTGAAGCACCACCATGACCTGCTTCCATATTTGTATGCAGCAACAATGGATTTTTATCTGTCTTCATTTGACGTAAGCGGGCAACCCATTTCGCAGGTTCCCAATATTGAACCTGTGAATCATGCAAGCCCGTGGTTACCATCATCGGAGGATAATTTTTTGCCTCAATATTATCGTATGGAGAATAGCTCTTCATGTAATCGTACGATTCTTTTTCTTTTGGATTACCCCATTCATCAAACTCGCCAGTGGTCAACGGAATACTTTCATCCAGCATCGTAGTAACGATATCCACGAAAGGAACCGCCGCAATGATGCCACCCCACATGTCAGGAGCCATATTTACAACAGCCCCCATCAATAATCCACCTGCAGAGCCTCCCATGGCATATAGTTTCTTTGGGTGTGAATATTTATTGTCCACAAGGAATTGACCTGCATCGATAAAATCGGTAAACGTATTTTTCTTTTTCAGAAGTTTGCCATCTTCATACCAATGGCGACCCAATTCTTCACCACCGCGGATATGTGCAATAGCATATACAAAACCTCTATTCAGCAAACTCAAACGACTTGAACTGAATGAAGGGTCCATGCTGTAACCATATGATCCATATCCATAAAGCAGGCAAGGGCTGGAACCATCCAAGGGTGTATCCTTATGATAAACAATAGATACCGGAACCATGACACCATCACGTGATTTCACCATAATGCGTTCACTCTTATAGTCTGAAGAACTAAATCCACCTAACACTTCCTGCTGTTTCAGAAGTGTTTTCTCTTTCGACTCCATATTGTAATCATAAGTCGTATTCGGTGTAGTTAATGATTGATAGTTGTAGCGAAGAATTTTGGTATCAAACTCAGGATTTACAGAAGCACCTGCGACATATGCATTTTCATCAAATTGTATATAATGTTCTGTACCGGATGTAGGCATCACGCGTAACTGTGTCAGGCCGGCCTTCCTTTCAGATAGGACAAGAAAATCTTTAAATACTTCCATGCCTTCAAACAAAACATCGTCCCTGTTAGGAATGACTTCAGTCCAGTTTTCCTGTCCGGTTTTTGCTTCAGGTGTTTTCATCAGCCTGAAATTCTTCGCATCCTTATTGGTTCGTACATACCAGATATCATTAAAGTGTTCTATGCCATATTCAAGCCCCCGGACGCGTGGTTGAAATATCTGGAATTCAGCATTTGGAGTTGATGCATCCAGATATCGATACTCCTGGCTCAAAGTGGAGTAGGAGCCAATCAGAAGATATTTTTTGGATTTGGTTCGATAGACATAAGTGCCAAATGTGGATTCCTTTTCTTCATACACAAGTTTATCACTTGATACAGGAGTTCCTAATGTATGCTTCCAGATCCTGTATTCGCGGAGTGTTTCATCTTTTGTCGCATAAAAGAAGGTCTTGTTATCGGCTGCCCACGTTGCTCCTCCTCCCGTATTGGGAATGACATCATCGAGTAATTCACCAGTTACAAGGTCTTTAACCTTCAGTGTGTAGATCCTTCTGCTCAGCGTATCCTCACCGTAGATCAACAGCCTGTTGTCATCACTCACACTCAGGCCACTGACGGCATAATAATCGAAACCTTCCGCCAGATCATTGACGTTCAGCAGGATTTCTTCAGGAGATTCCATTGTGCCTTTCCGGCGGCTGTGAATAGCATATTCCTGTCCTTCTTCATACCGTGTCGTATAGAAATAGCCATTGTTCTTATAAGGAACAGACATATCTGTCTGCTTAATACGTCCTACTAATTCATTGTATAATTTTTCCTGGAACGCTTTCGTGTGGGCCATGATCGTGTCCTTATATGAATTCTCAGCATTCAGGTAAGCGATGACCTCAGGATTTTCGCGATCATTGAGCCAGTAGTAGGGGTCCTGGCGTATATCACCATGGGTAGATAATTCTTTAGGTTGTTGCGCTGCAACAGGGACTGGAATGTTTTTATCCATCATACTCATCAGGGAACTTGACGTCGTTGTCGTGGTTTCAGTTGAAGGTTTGCATTGGGTAAACAAAGCACAAACCAGAATGGCGAAAATAAAAGAATGCATGGAAGTGATTTTCATATCACAATGGTTGAATTCGTGAAAAAAGAGTACGATTGGAGATTGTCGTGCATAAAAGCGACGCAAAATACTGTAAGTATTCAATCCGGACAGGACTTGTGATCCTGAAGAGGTTGAAAATCGGCGAGATACAGCAGGCTGACCTTCGGATTGTCATTGTTATCGACCATCCCTGGTTGCAATCGTAGAGAAATCTTGAAAAAATTTTATCCTGTAATCAGGGCAAAGACAACTGCATCATTTTGTGGTTTCCTTAATTCTTATGTTTTATACAAGTTCTTTCCCGGCTATGAAGAATAAAGAAATCTGGCAGGTTCCGATCAACTTTTTGACTGCTTCATATCATGATTTGATTTATAGTATTAATTTACATTTGTTGTCAGTCAAAGCCTGTTTGTATGAATCACGGGAGACGTAAGGTTTACAATCTTTTGACCTATGTTACACCATCCACAGCATTCCCTGTTTCTACCTTTGCGCGAACCAATCACATCCATAAAATATTGAATATGAGATTTTTACTACTAATTTTTGGCATTTGCCTATCCACTTTGGCCATGGGTCAGGGCACTACCTCCAGTGAAATGCGGGGTATTATTACTGACGTTAATGGTGAGCCCCTGATTGGTGCGAATGTGGTAGCACTCCACGTACCATCAGGCACATCCTACGGAACCGCAACGAATATTGAAGGCAATTATCAATTGCCGGGTATGCGCGTTGGGGGCCCATATACTATTACGGTTTCCTACACAGGTTACAGTCCGGTTAACTTAACAGATGTTGCACTACGTCTTGGAGAAACCTTCCGGCGTGACTTTGTTCTGGACGAAGCAAATATCCAACTCGATGCGGTCAGCGTAATTGCAGCGGCTGGAACGACTGGACAAACAGCCGGTACAAGCACGAATATCTCTACTGAGCAAATTGAAGCCGTCCCTACCTTAAACAGGGATATCAATGACTATATAAAGCTGACACCTCAGGGTAACCTGTACAGTGATGGGATCAGTCTTGCCGGTATGAACAATCGTTTTAATGCGATCTATATTGATGGTGCAGTGAACAATGATGTATATGGAATTTCAGCTTCCGGCACCAATGGTGGTCAGGCGCAGATCTCTCCATTCAGTATTGACATCATCGATCAGTTCCAGGTGGTATTATCACCGTATGATGTTTCATTAGGTGGATTTGCAGGAGGTGGAATTAATGCTGTTACAAAGTCAGGTACAAATAAAGCATTCGCTACTGCATACTATTTTATGCAAAATGAAAATCTGGCAGGAAAAACTAATGGACTGTTAGTTGACAGAGGTGTTGCAGATAGGAAGCTTTTAGACTTCTCCAAGTCAACCTATGGAGCATCTTTAGGCGGCGCAGTCGTGAAAGACAAGATCTTTTTCTTTACAAATGTGGAGTTACAAAAAGATAATAACCCAATCCCATTTGAATTTGCAGAATACAGTGCAACCCCGGGCAGAGTTTCACAGGCAAGACTGGAAGAGCTGCGCACATTTGTAAGAAATACCTACGGGTATGAAACAGGTGATTATCTCAATACTGCAGATGAAGTAGAAGGATTGAAATTGTTTGGAAAACTGGATTTCAATCTGAATGACAATCACCGCCTTACATTACGTCATCAATATACCAAAGGTGAACGATTTAACAGGAATGGTGGAAGTACCAATCAGATCAATTTTGCTAATAATGGTGAATATTTTCCCAGCACAACTAACTCTTCCGCTGCAGAACTTAAGTCCCGCATCGGACAGAACGCTTCTAATGACCTGATCATAGGCTATACAACTGTCAAGGATGACCGTGATGGACTTGGATCAGAATTCCCGTTTGTCATTATCAATGATGAATCCAATGGAACTATCCGGTTCGGAACAGAAGAATTTTCTTCTGCTAACCTCCTGGAGCAGTCGGTTTTTACCATCACAGACAACTTTAAAATATATAAAGGCAAACACACTTTTACTATAGGAACACACAATGAGATCAGTTCTTTCAAGAACATATTTATAGGTTCTAATTTTGGCCGCTATACGTTTACAAATATCGATTCATTCATTAATGGTGCCAACGCAACCAATTATGAAAGAAGCTATTCGTTGATTGGTGATGGTGTAGGTGACAATACAGAAGCTGCTGCTGATTTTGATGCACTTCAATTAGGATTTTATGTGCAGGATCAATGGACAATCTCACCCAAATTTACACTCACAGGTGGTTTACGTCTTGATATTCCTGTGCTGACAACTGATCCTGCACTGGATACGGCTCTTTTGAATACAGCATTACCAAAGATGGTGGCTCAATATCCAATTGCAGCTGATATAGTTCCGGGTACAGCACCTGATGGTCAATTGATGTTTTCACCCAGGTTAGGATTTGAATATGCCTTTGATGCTGCACGTAAGACGATCCTTCGTGGAGGTCTCGGTATTTTCACAAGTCGCATTCCTTTCGTTTGGCCAGGTGCTATGTACACCAATAATGGTCTGACAATAGGTCGCGTCGGTGGCAGTGATCTCGGAGGTAGTATTGAGTTTCAACCAGATGTACAAAACCAATATGAACATCCAAGTATCATTTCGAGAGGACAGGTTGATCTCTTTACAAAGGATTTCAAATATCCACAGGTTTTCCGGACCAACCTTGCGGTTGATGGCAATTTCGGAACAGGCTGGAAATATTCACTGGAAGGATTATTTACGAAAACCCTTAATAACGTAGTTTACACCAACATCAATAGTGATCCAACTGTAAAAGGTCAATTTACCGGTTCAGGTGGTGATAATCGTGATCTTTATTTTCGTCGTGCCTTAGACAGCAGATATACCAATGTATACTTAGGTTCGAATACGAATGAAGGATATACATATAACCTAACGGCTTCGATTGCAAAAGATTTTGGACAGAACTTCAACACATTCCTGGCTTATAACTACGGGGATGCGTATTCAGTGAATGATGGAACGTCATCACAAAATTCATCACAATGGAGAGGTCAGATCAATTCTAATGGACGTAATTTTCCTGTTCTTGGTCGGTCTGATTATGCTGCGGGACACAGGATCATTGCCTCAGCTTCCTACAAGCTGAACTGGACAGAAGGTATTGGTACACAGTTTTCACTTTTTTATAGTGGAGAATCTGGAGAATCTTTCACCTATGTAATTGGAGGAACCAGCGCAGCTGCTCAGAACCTTAATAATGAACTGGGAAGTACAAGCAACAACAGAAGTCTCATCTATGTGCCTATCGACCAAAACGACATTAATCTCGTAGATTATACAGTCGGAGGTAATGTAGTAACTGCTGCTGATCAGTGGACAAATCTAAATGCAATGATTGAATCTGATCCTGCATTGAGTGATTTCCGTGGCCAGTACGTAGAAAAAAATGGTGCTTTCGCTCCTTTCAACCATGTCCTTGATTTTGCGATTCGGCAGGATGTTGGAAAAGTATTTGGAACAGATCTGCATCGTGTACAGATCTCCCTTGACATTTTCAATTTTGCAAACCTGCTGAATAAAGATTGGGGTGCTTTCTATGTAACTCCTGGTAGTGACTTCAATAATTTTGCCTTGTATCAGTTCGATGGTTTTGATACAGTTGATCCTACAAAACCTAAATTCAGCTACCGTTTGGGTACTGCAACAGGTAAAGATGCTTTTAACCTTAGCAGCACTGCTTCACGCTGGAGGATGCGTCTTGGTTTCCGTTATATTCTCAACTAATTCAAGAGTATTCAAATATAATATTGAAAAAGACGCGTCAGTTGGCGCGTCTTTTCTTTTTTAGCATGAAGTGTATCCATGGTGAAGCTTACTTTTGAAAAATAATGGAGCAGTCAACCTCACATATATTAATGATCCGTCCTACCTCATTCGGATTTAATGTTGAGACTGCCCAAAACAATACATTTCAACATACTCCATCCGCTGATTCAGACAGGATCACAGAAAAAGCCATCATGGAGTTTGATTCGTTTGTCCATCAATTACGCCAGGAAGGAGTGGACGTGACTGTGATTGTAGATTCGCCTGAACCACAAAAACCCGATGCAGTATTTCCGAACAACTGGATCTCATTTCATGATAATGGAACAGTGGTCACTTATCCCATGTATTCTTCCTTGAGAAGACTGGAACGAAGACAGGAAATTATTGATCAACTCAAATATAAATTCAGCATTAGCAATGAATTTCACCTGGAGGATTATGAATCAAAGGGAATATTCTTAGAAGGAACAGGAAGTATGGTACTGGACAGGGTACATCAAATAGCCTATGCATGTACCAGTGAACGCACTGACTTAGTTCTGCTCGAATTGTGGTGTCAAACTATGGGATACGTTCCTTTTCCTTTCAATGCTATCAGCAACGGAACCCCCATCTATCATACCAATGTAATGATGTCAATTGCATCAGAAATTGCTATCGTTTGCCTTGATTGTATTCCGGATAAGGAAATGCAAAATGCATTATTGAACAACCTTTCAAAAAGTCGTGCTGTTGTCATTATTACTGCAGAACAGATGTCAT
>JANPKZ010000287.1:0-2901 GCA_031426295.1 Saprospiraceae bacterium | reverse complement strand
TTTCCAATATCTTGTATGATCTGCAAACACAGATCATCCGGCTGATAGATCCCCGTGGCAGTTTCGGCTGCAAGGGTATTTACGGAGACCCACGGTACGATATGGCAAAATTGCGCCATAGTGTCAACGGCCTTTATGATTTCATCATCGCAGACCTGTTCAGGATTGAAAAAGTTGGAGACAGTCATTCCTATCAACTCGAAGTATTTAAACCGGAAAGGCAGGAGGCGCTTTCTGCCTGGTTGGATGAACTAATTAATGCTAATGGCTACAACCTCGATGAAATTGTGTTGATTGAAGCCCTGCTGTTTCTCTCAATGACGCCCTATCATGCCGGGAAGCCCAAACGTCAGTTGGCTATGTACCTGACAGGCATTGATAAACTCAACCAACTCTTCTATTCAGTACCATCTCCCAAATACACCCAAAAACCAATACCCGAAATATCCCTGCATTAAACCCACAACTCATGCGAATCGTCATAGACCTGGACGGCACCATTTGTCCAATCAAACAAAAGCATCAAAACTACAGTGAACTGGAACCGCTGCCCGGCGCCGTGGAAAAGCTTCGGGAAATAAAAGAACTGGGCCATTATATCATCATCATGACGGCACGGAATATGGCCACACAGGAGGCCAACCTGGGCAAAGTCATGAAGAACATTGGAAAGGTAACCCTGGACTGGCTGGAACATTACCAAATCCCCTGCGATGAAATCCATTTCGGCAAACCCAACGCTCATCTATACATTGATGATCGGGCTTTTCGCTTTGAGTCCTGGGAGCATATCAATGGAGATTTACTGGATCAATTATCCCGTGAACGATGATAGTGATCATACCCATGGCCGGAAGAGGCAGCCGCTTCTCAGACAGGGGATATGAAACCCCTAAGCCGCTGATTGAAGTAGCCGGCAAACCCATGTTTTACTGGGCCTTGCAGTCACTGAAAGGTTTGCCCATCAGTCGGCTTGTCATCGTAGCGCTTCAGGAACATGAAGAGCATTACGGATTGTCAAGCCTGTTCTCGCAACACTGTGATTTATCTGTTTCACCGGATTTTGTTTTTTTGCCGGACGTTACAGAGGGGCAACTTTGCACGATCATGGCAGCGGAAAACTATTTTGAGTATCAAAAACCCCTCCTTATTGCTGCCAGCGACACCCTTGTAGTTAGCAAATTGGCAGAAGATATTGGCTCACAGCCAGAGAAAAGTGCCGGATTGATTTCGGTAGCCAATCTTCCCGGCGAGCGCTGGAGTTTTGCAAAAACCGATACGGAGGGTAAGGTATTCGAAGTGGCTGAAAAGGTGCGCATTTCAGACTATGCAAGTACCGGTATTTATTTTTTCAGCCGGTGCGACGTCTTCCGGCATTACGCCCGTCAGATTCTCGACAAGCAGGAAAAGACGAAGGGAGAGTATTATGTCATCCCGGTTTATCAAAAGATGATTGATGCCGGCTTGTGGATAGGCATCAGCCAGGCCAGCGAAATGTGGGACATGGGCACCCCGGAGGCCAAAGCGGCTTTTGAACAACACCTAAAGGTTTTATGAAATTTTCCATCTGCATTCCCAACTACAACTACGGGCAGTATATCGGGGAAACCATTCAAAGTGTGCTAGATCAGGACTATCACGACTTCGAAATACTCATTTCAGATAACAAAAGCACGGATAATTCCTGGGAGGTGATAGAAGGCTTCGCTGCGAAGGACAAGCAGATAAAAGCCTGGCAAAACCCTGCCAACCTGGGTTTTGCAGGTAATCTGGATGCGGTAACTTCCAAAGCATTTGGGGATTGTCAATTGTTGGTTTCTTCAGATGACTTAATGAATCAAGGGGCCCTGGACTTTTATGGACGCTTTATCCAATCACTGGGCAACAAAAGTTTTGCCTTTACCGCTACCTGTATCAAGATAGATACAGATAGCAAGCCAATCGGGCAAGATAATATCAAATCAAGCTTATGGAAAAATGAAGATTTAGAACCTTATCTATCACAAAAATTTGGGTGCAACATTTATAAAGTTCCAGCAGGTGAAATGCTTAAGCGCTGCCTGCTGAATTTTTATGGACCCTTTAATTTTGTCGCCACATGTTATAGCACTGTTGATTATAAAAAAGTTGGTGGGTATGGCGGCAGCCGCATGTATAACCCCGATAAGTGGTTCCATTGGAAACTACTCTCTCAGGTCGAGTATGCCTATTACATTGACTTGCCTTTGTTCAGTTATCGCTGGCACGACAACAATCAGGCGGCATTGCAAAAGCAAACCGGAGCTTTAAAGTTTTACATAGATGAATATAGGAGCAGTTTTGAGGTGGACGATTTTATGTTGAAAAAGGCAGGGCTCAGCCGCTCGGAAGTTCAGAACTCATTCATTTACAATACAATTCACAAGAATACTTTCAGTTTCATCAAGCAAGGACAAATAACCATGGCCAGAAGGATTTTTCACCTGGGTTGGGCTACATATCCCTCGCTCATGTGGCGAAGCGGGTATGCCTGGCTACTGGCCCCCCTGCTTTTGTTTGGAAGGCTCGGAACCTTGCTGGTGCGCCCTTTCAAAAACAATTATTCCACTACGGAATCATGAGCGTTCACATTTATTGCTGACGCTCAAAACTCAATAGAAAATTGTGATTAACCCACTAAATTTTTTCTATGATAGGAAAACAAGCAAGCAAGATAAACTTGTGTACTTTTTTATTCTATTTTCAGTCTTTCCCGCTATTCAGCCTGGCATAAATATTTCAATTATTTTTTTCGTATTAATATTTTTTACCTTTGGTTCAAAATATAAACGATACATTACGACTGATTCCTTCGGATTAAAAGCTCTCCTTCTTTTTGCTTTAACAACCACTTTAGGCTTATTTGATATGTGGAGTTTGCAG
>JANPKZ010000286.1:0-5403 GCA_031426295.1 Saprospiraceae bacterium | reverse complement strand
CCTCAAAGCAATTAAATATGGATAGCAAGCCCGATAATAATTTGAAGCCATATAATGTTTTGAGGGGATAACATTTTAGTCTTATTTTCTTTAAAGGCTGTCAGCGCCTTATCTATTTCTCTTTTATGTTCATCTTCAAACCCCGCCAAATAGTTTTGAGTGGTTTTAATACTTCCATGTCCCATAGCGCTCCCGATATATTCAGCGCTGGCTCCACTTCTTTGTAATATTGTTGCGTACGAATGCCTGGCTACATAGGTATTGGGCACTTTTGTAATCCCTATCTTCTGAGCAATGGATTTCATGTGCTTGTTTATAGTTTTCACTGCTTGTTGAACTAATGCTTTTTCTCTTTCTGGAGATAGTCCCTTACTTAGGATAGGAAAAATGTATGTTTCTGGATCTTTGGATTGATTGCCGTGTTTTTCAATTATAGCAATAATATCTTCATTGAGCGTAACACGTATTGGTTCAACTTCTCTTTTGGTTCTGACTGTCTTCGCTCTAACAAATTCTAAAACATCTCCTTTCAGATTTTTGTACTTCAGCAAAGACATATCCTTTACATTCATACCATTGCATAGATAGATGAAAAGCCAAAAATCTTTTGCCTTAGCTTCCGCACTTCCAGGTGTTGTAGGGTAGTAATAGATCATTCCCACCTCTTGAATTGTCATAGCCTTTTTAATATTTTTTCCAGTAGGAACTTCATACTTTCTTTTTCCAAAGGGGTATTGATCCTTTGATAGAATGCCGTCAGCTATAGCTCTATTGAAGAGGGTTCTAAGGGTCCTTAAATACATTCCAACAGTCGTTTTACTATTTCCTGCTTCATCCATCCATGCCTCATAGCGTTCAAGAAAATTGGGTGTGACATTTGCAAACTTTGTTCCCGGTTTAAACTTTTCTAAACTCACCTTGGCACATTTGTAGTTTATAGCTGTTCCTATCTGCCCGGCTTCTTTACATTCCTGTATTCGTATGTCATATGCTTCGGAAATGGTGTCATTTGACCCAATGTTTGTATAGTATCGCTTCTCGAAGCCTTCAAAGGTGAATAACGGTAAACTATCAATTATGTCTGCTGCCCTTTTTTCATATGCCTGAAGACTCAATGCAAGGTCTTTAAATTCACCCCTTGGCTTTGTTCCTTGTGACTTTTCAAAGTCATGTAGAGTCAGGGTAAGATTGGTAGGATAATATCTTTTTTGCCTATCGTAAGTGACTCTTACAGTTACAGCACATTTGCCGTCCTTCTTTGGATGCCACTTATCAATAAAAATGGCAGTTGAAGCAGTTTTATCTTTCATATGGTTTGATGAAATCGGTTAATTCCGACACGATTCCGACACAAACTTAATGAATAATGATAAATAGTGAAAGCTAAATAGTGTGATACATGCGATCAAGGCACAATACGTACAAGGAATGCATTGGCATGCTATATAATCAGAATTGGTTAATATTTACTGAGATTCTGCCTTACAAGCAGAGGGTCCGCGGTTCGAACCCGTGTACTCCCACAAAGAAAAAGCCATTCGTTACCGGATGGCTTTTTTATATTGGACTCCACGTGTGTTTCTCTTTTTGGACAAATTTGGCCCAGGCATATAGAGCATCATACAATTTAAGTCCAATTGCAAGTTGCTCATGGTCGTCCTGATACAAATGTGAAAGCCCTGCTGAAATGGCCCATAATCCGGCTGCCTGTGGCGCAAGATCGAACCGGTCTGTATCTGCTGCTCTAACGATCACGGCCATATGTTGAATTGCAGGGTCATCAATGTCATGTTTCCTGATGATATAATCAAATGTGCAATTGTCGGCCTCATGCGTATATTCAGCACCGGATATGTCATAGGGAATAGCATCCAACTCTTTCGCTTTAGTGAAAACCTGGTCCTTGGGTACAAAAATGAATTCAGCTTCCAGGTCAACGAAGTTTTTAATAAGCCACGGACAGGCAATGCGGTCAATCTTTGGTCTTTCCCTTGTAATCCATTTCATGTTATATGATTTTTAGAAAGTAAATAGTGTGCCTATATTTTCTTTCATAGCTTTCTCAAAAACTATTACTGCAGATACCACATCCTGCAGCCCTGTGCCTGTGCTATCAAAAAGAATGATCTCCTCCTCATTTGTTCGTCCTGGCTTCTTTCCGGAAACGATATCACCCAATTCTGCATAGATATGTGCTAAGCTGACTTTACCTTGGTCTAATGCATGATGAAGATCGCCTGTAGTGGCACTCTGTTCTTTAATGTCTACAACCAACTTGCTATTGGCGACAAGATCCACATCAATTTCATGTTTATGCTCATTATCCGCACCAACAGCAGCAATGAATGTCCCTGGCATTACATCTGCTTTAAATAAAACTGGTTGCTTTGACGGTGTACATGTTACGATAATATCACTTTGGAGTGTTCCTTCATTAAGGATTTCTATTGGTGTGATCTTACAATTGAGCTTTTGCGAAAGGTTAGTTGCAAAATCTTTAGTACGAGTATGATCTATATCGTACGCAAATACCTGTCGAATATCGCGTACTTCAAGTATTGCTTTCAAAGAAATTACACCCTGATGACCACAACCACAAATGGTCGCAACTTTTGAATTTTCCCTGGAGAGATACTTTGTTGCTACACCTGTTGCTGCACCCGTACGTATGATGGTGATCTCAATTGAATCCATTAAAGCCAATAGCTGACCATTATCTGCATGACAAACAGTTATAACACCCTGGATTGTAGGCAATGCATATTTCTTCGGGTTAGCAGGGAAATTGGCATTCATTTTTGCAACAAAGTAGTTTTGCGATAAATGCATGGCTCCGGTCTTGAAATGGAAAACGCCATTCTCAACATGAATCCCTAAAAGTCCTGGTGGTTTCGTCCGTCCTTCAGAATACATTCCGAATGCCATTTCAACCGCTGGAATGCATTCACGGATATCCAATAAACCCGCCACATCAGCCCTGGAAAGCAATATGGTTTGATGGTTTTGCATTGCATTCTGTTTAATGATGCAATGGTAAGTGACCAGATGCCAAGTATTATAGAACAGAAATAACTGTTTTGTATCCCTTTTACTTTTTTGGCAGATTTTTACGGTATCCGGAAGGGTTTTCTCCAGTATGTTTTTTAAAAATGCGTGTAAAATGACTTTGATCAGAAAATCCGGTTAAATAGGCAATCTCTGTGAGTGTGCATTTTGTGTCCTGGAGCAATTGCTTTGCTCGATCAATGCGTAAATTCCGTACATATTCACCGAATGACTGCTTTCCAAAGTATTTTGAAAACTCACGACTTACATAGGATGGATTTATATCCAGTTCCCTGGATATCTCCTTCAAAGAAATGTTAGTATCAATCTGATCCTGTATCATTTCTCTTAATTCATTGACCCACTTGGGTGCCTGTTTACTTTTCTGCTTCCGAATAAACTTTTCGTAAATATCTAACAACAACCTTTCCGAACCAGATTGTGTATGTGTTTCATTCCTTAAATACCTGGCCCAACTATATAGAGCATCATACAGGATCATTCCTTGCTCTAATTGTGCATAATCATCTTTGAGGTTATAAGATAGACCCGCAGAGATGGACCATAACCCAGATGATTGGGGAGCCAGGTCATGCCGATCCGTATCAGCTCCTCGCACGATCTTAGCGACAACATACAAAGCAGGATCTTCTATACAATGCTTCTTCAATATGAAATCGAAAGTGCATTCATCACCATAATGTGTATACTCTACTTCCGGAACATCAAACGGAATGGCATCAAATTCAACTGCCTTTGACCTAACATCTTCTGCAGGAATATAAATGAATTCTGCTAGTGGATCCACAAAACGACGAATAAGCCAGGGACAGGCAATACGATCAATTTTAGGCCTGTCTCTTGTGATCCATTTCATCCTAATTATAACTTTGGAAAATGAAATTAATTACTTCACAAGTTTCAGCGCCGTATCTAATCGCTGGGCTGCATTATCCCAATTGATAATAGAATACAGATTGTCTACAAAATCACTTCTGCGATTCCTGAATTTCAAATAGTATGCATGCTCCCAAACATCGATCACAAGTAATGGAATGACGCCCCATTGTGTCAGCTTCTCATGATTTTCACATTGCATCACAGTCAACTTATCGGTATAAGGTTGATAACCAAGAATACCCCATCCATTTCCATCTACATCTTTAGCGGTTTTGGAAAGCAACACTTTCAACTTGTCATAACTTCCAAAATCTTTTTCAATACGCTTCAACAGCTCACCGGTGGGATCACATTTCCGATTTGTCAGGTTTGTCCAAAAGATGGTATGTAGAATATGGGATGACAAATGGTATGAAAGTTTCTTTGTCCAATAATCAACTGTTTCAACATTGTTTTCACTTACCAGTTGATTGATTTTTTCGAGATCTTTATTGGCTCCTTTCACAGCCCCTCCATGATGGGCATTGTAATGGAGATTCAATGTTTCATGGTCCATATAAGGCTCCAGGAATGTTTCGGTGTATGGAAGAGGTTGTAAAACAAACTTTCCTTCTTCGTCAACGAGCTTATCCATTCCATTGAATGTCAAGCTTTCAGCAAAAATTGAGTTTGATGGTAGTACAGATGTGGTAGCTATTAAAGCAGCTCCCTTTATAAAATCATTTCGCTTCATGTTGATAAAAGTAAGCACAGGGGCCATGAAAACTACGATCTTTATTGATACCGGGCAATGCGAACTACAGCTTTTTCATTCAATTCATTGTGCCGGCTCCAGCTTAGTGAAGTTATTGCTCTTCTCCGAACTTCTGTTATGAATATTATAGAGGCAAGAATATACTTTGATTCTTATCGATAGAAGTTTACTTCACCTGCAACTCCCCAATCATCTTCAACAATTCCTCCCGATTGCCAGCTTTCGTAATAAACCTCGGCAAGCGGGCAAACAACGAACTGTTTTTGCGAATAGAATTCCTGGGCGAAATCCCACGCTCACGCAACTTGGCCTTGACGTAGTCTTCAATCAGCTTCAAGTGCTCATAATTGAATGACCAGAACAGATCATTCCTGAAATTAGTCTGCAACCACAACGGTAGACCAAAAACTGAATCCGTCATAAGACCGTCGTGCATCAGATGCCTGGAAACATGCGCTTCATATTCACACACATCACCACAGTTGTCACACACCATCTTAATTTTTTTCCATTCACCATCAGTCGATGTGCTGCGACGAATCGGCTCATGACATTCACGACATTTAACTGAAGCATATGCCGTCATGTCACCATACCAATGCCCCGGCTGCTCTACATGAAAACATTTCGTGCAGCGCATTCGCCAACTTTTTTCATGTGGATCTACCAGTGCTTTTCCATCACACTTCGGACAGTGAACAATA
>JANPKZ010000285.1:0-6866 GCA_031426295.1 Saprospiraceae bacterium | reverse complement strand
AGTTCGCCACAGTTTGATCCGGTTGTAAATGTGCCCGGTCTTCGATGCAAACATCTCACACTTCAACCCGGAGCCATCATGATCGTTCCGGAAGGCAATAATTTTAAAGCGACGACGAGCCAATTGCCTTAAAAAAACTGTTTAGAAATCTTCTGGGACATACTGGATGGGATGAACAAATTGGAAATCCTTTACTTTTAATAGGATATCTTCAATAGTATGCCAACCTACCAGCTTCCCAAAGTCGCGCAGATTGTATTCATTCTATTTCTCGGTGTTGCAAGCTTATTTTTTGCAAAGCCATTTCTTGTTCCGCTATGCTTTGCAGGCCTTTTTGCCATGCTTCTCCTTCCGCTCAGCCGGAAAATGGAAAATAAGGGGCTTAAAAAAGGTCTCGCTGCATTCCTTTCCGTGTTGCTTTTTCTGACGATTATAGCGATCATCATAAGCTTGATTACCTGGCAGGTTGGGAATCTTGCAGAAGACCTGGGTGATATTGAAGAACAAATAAAAAAAGTATTTGAGCAGGGAAAGGATTATATCTCGCAGGTTTTTGGCATCAGCGAACAAAAACAGGAAGAAGCAATTGAAAAACAAACGGAAAATTCCAGTGATACGCTGATGAAAATCAGTTCTTCGTTAATGGGTCTTGTAGTGGATTTTATTTTGATGGTGGTGTATATGTTCCTGTTATTGTATTACAGGAGCCACATTAAAAACTTTATCATGAAGCTGATGCCAAAAAAAGCTGAGGATAATACAGATGATGCGATCCATGAAATTGAAAAAGTATCACAGCAATATATTACAGGACTTGGGATCATGATCGTCTGCTTATGGATCATGTATGGAATCGGATTTACCATATTAGGATTAAAAAACGCCATTCTCTTCGCTGTACTGTGCGGTCTTTTTGAAATTGTTCCTTTTGTAGGAAACCTGACCGGTAATGCATTGGCAGCCATTATGGCGCTTGCACAGGGAGGAGGTATGTCACTTGTGTTAGGCATCCTGATCACCTATGCGATCGTACAGTTTTTACAAACGTATATACTCGAACCACTGGTGGTGGGCACCGAAGTAAATATTAATCCTTTATTCACCATCGCAGGATTGGTGGCAGGTGAATTGATCTGGGGTATTGCAGGTCTTGTGCTGGCGATACCTTTATTGGGAATTATAAAGATCATTTGTGATCATATTCCGGTCTTACAGCCGTATGGATTTTTAATAGGAAGAGAACCATCAGAGAAAAAAGAAAATACGCTGGTGGATAAAATAAAAGGGCTTTTTAAAAAATCCAAGCCGTCCGGCAAGTCCAAAAAGTCCGCATGAGTCTGGTAATTTTACAACTCAGCTATTTCTACACGGTTAATGATTATTAATTATTCAACAATAAAATCCTTATTCCGGAAAATTTTCAGGCATTGGGCTTAACGTTTGAATCCGGTGCCTGATTAGTGTAAAGTTTACACACGTACGAAGGAGCTCAGGATTTTATAAATATCCTCTGCAGCAGCATCCCACGTAAACTGCTTTACACGATCAAGACCCGCAGCAGTTAATCTTTTACGTAGATCATCATCGGAAGAAACATCTTTTAAATGTTGCACCAACGCATCCCGATCACCCGGATCAAAAAGTAGTGTTGCATCACCTGCGATCTCCGGCAATGAAGCCACATTACTGCAGATGACAGGTGTACCACTGGCCATGGCTTCTACTACAGGCAATCCAAAACCTTCATAGCGCGATGGATAGATCAATGCATGCGCGCTGGCCATAAATTTCCGGGCAACTTCGGATTCAATAAATCCCGGCAGGTGAATGACTTCCTGCCACTTACTTTTCTCAACTGCTTTGAAAACTTCTTTTGTATACCATGATGGACGTCCCGCTACTATAAGATGGAAATCTGATTTTGTGTCGTTCTTAAATTCCTCAAACGCACGCACCAATGTCAGAATATTCTTTCGCGGATGTATGGCGCCGAGGTATAAAAAGAATGGCTTGCCATCTGTATGCTGATCGCGAACATCTTTTGCAGCCTCTGCGGTAATCGGATGATATTTTTTAGAAACACCATTATACACTACAGAAATTTTATCCGGATCTACTTTGTAGCCTGCGACAATTTCTTTTTTGGAAAATTGGGATACCGTAATTATGTGATCAGCTTCTTTAATATACACCGGCATCCACGTATCATAAAACCTCCGGATCCGGGGCTTGACATGAAGTGGATTTCGAAGAAATGCGATATCATGTACCATCGTGACTTTTGGAATCATCAGGCCTTTTGGAATAAATCCATCCGGACTGAAAAATACATCCGGTTTCTTTTTAAGAATATCCCGTTTCACTGGCCGGTCCATCCAATAGCGGATGAGAATGGGAAGACGTGCAGGTGGGAAAAAGGAATGGCCCTCTACATTAGAACCATGGATGAATTCATCATCATATGCCCTGTCAAAATAATAATCAAAATGGTCTGTGGGATGTCCATGCACAATACGACTCATGACTTCATGTGTGACGGTGCCGATCCCTTCGAGCCGGTCCTTCATCATGTGCCTTGCATTAAGTGCTATGTGCATACTCAGGTGATTGGCACAAAATAAGAAAAAGGCTGAGGTGGGCTGAATCAAAGGCTCACCATCCAGCCGTGTTCTTGGAATTCAGTAGCCTTTTCATCTGACTTTGCATCTACTTTTGCATCTACTTTTGCATCTACAAAAGCAAATAGCGTAATTAGCGCTTTCAAAACATTTAATTGATGAGTGAAACCAGGAAAACAGATGTGCTGATCGTAGGGTCAGGGATTGCCGGCCTGACGTGTGCCATTAAAATTGCCATAGCTCGCCCCGACCTGAAAGTAACAGTGATGGCGAAAGGCAGTCGCGATGAAAGCAATACCCGCTATGCCCAGGGTGGCATCGCTGCCGTCTGGAATACTGAAGGTGACTCGATCGAAAAACATATTGCAGATACACTGGACGCCGGCGATGGATTATGCAAAGAAGATGTGGTCACGATGGTCGTGTCTGAAGGTCCGATACGCGTGCAGGAATTAATCGATTGGGGTGCTCGCTTCGATAAAGAAGAAGATGGAGAATATAACCTCGGACGTGAAGGAGGTCATACGGAAAACCGGATCCTGCATTATAAAGACATCACCGGCTGGGAAATCGAACGAACACTTGTAGATAAGGCAGCAACACTTTCTAATATCAACATACTGGAAAATTGTTTTGCAATTGATCTGCTCACACAACATCATTTGGGATATAATGTCACCCGGATGAATACCGACATTGAATGTTATGGAGTTTATGCCCTCGACAAACATAACCTGGATGTAGAAACGCATCTCGCCCGCCTGACTGTCCTGGCCACAGGCGGAGCAGGCCAGATCTATCGCGCCACCACAAATCCCATCATTGCAACCGGCGATGGTATGGCCATGATGTACCGTGCGAAAGGCCGTATCAGTAATATGGAATTTGTACAATTCCATCCGACATCATTATATAGTCCCGCTGTGGAGAGCCAGGCATTCCTTATATCTGAAGCTGTGCGTGGTTTTGGTGCCATCCTGCGGACAATGGATGGTGAAGAGTTCATGCATAAATATGATGAACGTAAAAGTCTCGCACCCCGGGATATCGTGGCCCGTGCCATTGACAATGAAATGAAAGTGTTAGGTGATGAATTTGTCTATCTCGATTGTCGTCATCTCGACATGGGCGAATTTAAAATTCACTTCCCCAATATTTATGATGCATGTCTTGCTGCAGGTGTTAATGTGCAGAATGCCATGATCCCTGTTGTACCTGCGTGTCATTATTTCTGCGGCGGAATTATTGTCGATAAAGAAGGACATACTTCTATCCATAGATTATATGCAGCAGGCGAGTGTACTTCCTCCGGATTACATGGTGCCAATCGACTCGCTTCCAATTCACTCCTGGAAGGTTTGATCTATGGTCACAATATCTCTGAGGAGATCATCCAAAACATTGATGCTTTTTCCTACAAAGAAGGAATCCCTGACTGGAATGCCATGGGTACGACTGAGCCCAAAGAGATGGTCCTCATCACGCAGAGCTGGAAAGAATTGAAAGACATCATGAGCAGTTACGTAGGTATTGTGCGCTCCAACGTACGTCTCAAACGCGCACTCGACAGATTGTATCTACTCTATGAAGAAACAGAGGACCTATACAACAGCACAACGTTATCTCCACAACTGTGTGAGCTGCGAAATCTCATCACGATCGCCTACCTCGTGACGCGCTCTGCATCAATGCGCAGGGAAAGCAGGGGATTACATTACACCACGGATTATCCGGAGCAATTGGATCATCTGGAGGATACTTTAATGTGAGGAGGGATCACCGGAGCACGGGAGCACGGGAGCAAAGGAAGAAAGGAAGAAAGGAATTTTGGATTTTGGATTTTGGATTTTGGATTTTTAAATACGCGGTAACAACCAACCAGTATTCAATTTCTAGTTTCTAATTTCCTTTTTCGTTGCGGCTCTGCGTCTTTGCGCGGCAATTTCTAATTACCATAGATTTTCAAAAGGCAGTAGAGACGCGATGCATCACGTCTCTACTGCCTTTTGAAAATCATGGAATATTTGCCTTGTACGATAATTTCCAATTTCTAATTTCTCAATTTCCTTCGCCTCCGCCTCCGCCTTCGCCTTTGCATTAACTCCTTCCCTTCACATCCACCTTCAATCGCTGCGGACGATTCGCTATTTCCCATGTGGTGTGGAAAGCAAGCCGTGCGATCGTTTCAGCCTTATCATACAAGAGTTTTTCAGGTGTATCGGTGGACCGGTGATAATCTACATGTGTGCCGGAGAAATAAAAAATGGAAGGGATGCCATTTTTAGCAAAATTATAATGATCCGATCTGTAGTAATACCGATTCGGATCATCATCGCGATTGTACGTATAATCCAGATTCAGTTTTGTGTATTGCGTGTTCACTTGTTCATTGATCTGGTGCAATTCGGAACTCAGCCGATCCGAACCAATGACATAGATGTAGTTTGGATTTTTGTGAAGTGTATCGGCGCGACCGATCATATCAATATTTACATCGGCTACCGTTTGTGATAATGGAAATACAGGATGCTCTGTGTAATACTGGGAGCCTAATAATCCTTTTTCTTCGCCTGTCACCAACAAACAAAGAACACTTCGTTTGGGTCCTTCATTGTTTGCTTTTGCAAGAGCCAATGCCTGCGCGATTTCAAGCACTGCAGATGTACCTGATGCATTATCATCAGCACCGAAATAAATATCCTTTCCGCGTTTACCGAGATGATCGTAGTGTGCGCTTACAATAACAACTTCTTTTTTCAGGATAGAATCGCTTCCTTCAATATACGCGAGCACATTGCGGCCTGGTGTGGATTGCACCTGCTGAACCGGCGTCCAGTCGATATCCACAGGAATTTTTGTGCTGACGGATCTTCCTTTATCTGTAATACGATTGCGAAGCTTAATAATCTTATTCCGTGTATTGCCCGATAATTGTTCTGCAAGTCGTGGGCTGATCATGGCATGTGGAATAAACTCCTCGGCAATGTCCTCTGGAGATACCATTTGTGTAGCACCGGATAAAAAATATTTACGTGCAATCATCACATGATCTCGCAGCTTGTCTTCAATGATCCAGATTGAGGCCGCTCCCGCTTTTTTCGCAGCTTTGATTTTTAAATTAAAATCAGTGGACCAAATGGAATTCACTTCACTTCCGGTAATGCGTGACTTGCCGCTTCGATCTTTGGGTTCTCCGGAGTAAACAAGCAAATGTTTTCCCACTACATCTTTTCCTTTGAAATCAGAATACGCAGGATCATCGATACCATATCCTAAAAATGTCATTGACGAAATATGAATCGGATCTTCCGTTTCCGGAAAAAATTGCGGAATAGAAAGAAAGTCTTTCAGGTGTTCGACAGGTTGATCATTGATCGTGAGATTCATCGATGTCCATTTTAACGTGGTAAAACTCACTTCCTGGAAATGATTGTCATCACCCGGAGTAATCGGAATATTATAGGAAATAAATTCCTGTGCGATATAGTCACCAGCTTTTCGATTTCCTTCTGTACCTGTCTCCCTGCCTTCGAAAATATCTGATGCCAAAGCATATACATGCTTTTTGATCGTAGCAGCTTCAATCGTAGCGGCATATTTGGATTCAACAGGCACCGTTTGTGAAACTATGCCGGATGTCACCAGAGCAAAAATCAAAAGGAGGAATGTTCTCATGCTGTTTAGATAAGGTAGCCAGCAAGATCGGACTTGCTGCGTGTATAGAAACGAAGATTCTACCTAAGCATGTATATCAGGCACAACTGATCTTGTCTACACGACGTTGATGGCGTCCACCTTCAAAGTTTGTGTGCAGAAATGTATCCACCATGTCAATGGCCTGCTCTTCAGAAACAAAACGTGCGGGCAAAGAAATGATATTGGCATCATTGTGTTGACGCGCCAATGCTGCCAATTCCGTAGTCCATGTCAGTGCTGCCCGGATTCCCTGGTGTTTATTGGCAGTCATAGCAGTACCATTACCGGAACCACAAATGATCACGCCATAATCCGCCTCTCCATTCTCCACCATCTCTGCCACAGGATGGATAAAATCAGGATAGTCTACTGAGTCTTCGCTGTCGGTACCTGCATCAAATACACTGTAGTCATTCTCTTCGAGCCACCGGATGACAGCAGTCTTATATTGATAACCTGCATGATCAGCGCCGATGGCGATAAGTTGTCTTGTAGTTGCCATGATTATTCGACTCCCGGAGTTTTATTATATGGACCTACCAAAGCTTCCAT
>JANPKZ010000284.1:0-3390 GCA_031426295.1 Saprospiraceae bacterium | reverse complement strand
ACACCTCCGGACAGGGGCAGCCGGTAAAAATATATAGTTTTGCACCTCATCTGATCCCGCATGCGCATTCTGAATCCTTTTGCAAGACCTGACATTACGATTGGTATCTGTGGTGGTGGCCAGCTCGGTAAAATGCTCTGCGAAGCGGCATCTGTGTGGGATTGGAAGACTGCAGTTCTTGACAAAAGCACTGACGAACCTGCCGCGAAAATTGCTCATCGTTTTGTAGAAGGTGATTACACGAACTATGATGATGTACTGGCTTTTGGCCTCACTGTCGACATCGTTACGATAGAAATTGAAAAGGTCAACCTGGAGGCACTAAAAGAACTTGAGCGGCTTGGTAAGGTTGTACATCCTTCCCCGCATGCTCTTGAGATCATTCGGGACAAAGCTTTGCAAAAAGAATTTTTTATCGAGCAGGGTCTTCCGACATCACCTCAGTTATTAATTGAAAACAAACAAGAGATACTTGAAGGTATTGAAAACGGTGTCATCGATTATCCATTCGTCCAGAAATTGCGATCAGGTGGGTATGATGGTCGAGGTGTTGCGATCATAAAATCAGAAGAAGATCTACCCAATTTATTGCAAGGTTTATCTCTGGTTGAACCATTAGTGGATATTGAATGTGAGGTATCCGTAATTGCCGCACGGAATATGAATGGAGAGATCAAAACATTTCCCCCGGTGACCATGTCTTTTCATGAAGGCGCTAATCTGGTGGATTACTTATACTGCCCAAGTGGATTAGGTCCGGCATTAGAACTGGAAGCAACACAAATTGCACAAGCGGCAATTGAGTCATTTGAAATGTGCGGATTGCTTGCTGTGGAATTATTTCTCACCGTAGATGGTGACTGGTTGATCAATGAAGTGGCTCCACGCCCTCACAACAGTGGTCATCACACAATCGAGTGTTGCACTGTAAGCCAGTTTCATCAGCATCTATTAGCCATCTGCAATCTCCCATTGATTGATCCACATTTACATTTTCCTGCTGTTATGGTGAATATTCTTGGTGAGGACGGATTTGAAGGTCCACCAAAATATCTGAATGTCGAACAGGCATTGCGCATGGGGTCTGTATATGTTCATCTTTATGGGAAAAATACTACGAAGCCTTTCCGGAAGATGGGGCACGTTACTGTTGCAAATCGCAGCATCAATCGTGCAATTAAAACCGCTAATTTTATAAAAGATCATATTAAAGTAATCTCATGAAAGCACAAGTAAGTATTGTAATGGGATCTGATTCCGATCTGCCAGTGATGAATGCTGCTGCAGAAATACTTGCTCAATTTCACATTCCCTTCGAACTGGATATTGTATCAGCACATCGCACACCTGAGAAGATGTTTGATTTTGCCAAAAATGCTCATGAGCGTGGCATCAAAGTTATTATAGCAGGGGCAGGTGGAGCTGCACATCTTCCGGGAATGATTGCAAGTCTCACTCCCCTACCCGTTATTGGTGTTCCTGTCAAATCTTCTTCTAATTCGACGGAAGGCTGGGATTCTGTTTTGTCAATACTTCAAATGCCGGGTGGCGTGCCTGTTGCGACCGTAGCTATTAATGGTGCTAAGAATGCAGGAATACTTGCTGCACAAATTATTGGAACCAGTGATGAAAAAGTAATGAAGGATGTGATGGAGTATAAGAGGAAAATGCAGGAGGAAGTGGAGGTGAAGTCTGAACAATTAAGAACTAAAAACTAAAAGTTAAAAACTAAAAGTTTCAAGATCAGACTTATTACATATATAGACGAAGATTATTTCCAGAAGCATCAATAGTTTTTGGAAAGTATCCTGAGGTGATCAGGCGGTAAACAATGTTAGCCTCTCTGATCAGCAAGCAAATACAACACCGCCATCCTCACCGCTACCCCATTCTCTACTTGCTGAAGAATAATTGAATGTTCAGAATCAGCAATATCACTGGAAATTTCAACACCACGATTGATCGGCCCCGGGTGCATGATGACAATCGGCTTGGATAAAGAATTCAATACTTCTCTGGTAAGACCGTAGTACAATGTATACTCTCTAAGGCTTGGAAAAAATTTCGTTTGCTGACGTTCGAGCTGGATGCGTAAGACATTCGCAACATCACACCACTCCAACGCTTTTCTTAAATCATGTTCAACAGTGACGCCAAGGCTTTCGATATATTTTGGCATCAGGGTCGGCGGGCCACACAATTTTACTTCGGCTCCTAATTTATTCAGACAATAAATATTACTCAATGCAACACGCGAATGTTTAATATCACCGATGATCACCACTTTTTTTCCTTTCACAGATCCTAATCGCTCGCGAATGGAGTATGCATCCAATAACGCCTGCGTCGGATGTTCGTGCGTGCCGTCACCCGCATTGATAATATTCGCATTAATGTGGCGGGCGAGAAACATATGTGCACCTGGCGCGGGATGACGCATGACAATCATATCCACTTTCATGGACAAGATGTTATTTACCGTATCGAGTAATGTTTCGCCTTTACTTACTGATGAGGAACTTGCACTAAAATTAATTGTATCTGCACTTAGCCTTTTTTCAGCAAGCTCAAAAGAGATGCGTGTGCGGGTTGAATTTTCAAAAAAGAGATTTGCAATTGTAACGTCACGAAGGGAAGGGACTTTTTTGATCGGACGATTGATGACTTCTTTAAACTGGTCGGACGTTTCAAAAATGAGCTCAATATCCTCACGGGTGATGTATTTGATCCCGAGAAGATGACGCGTGCTCAGTTGTTGTTTAGCCATATTACCCTTTGATATCGTCTTTGCTTGCATAGATTTTCACCTTTCCCGCACCATCATCCTTCCAGTCCACTTTCACATATGCCTGATCGAGGGCATCGACCACCATTCCTGAATAATCAGACTGGATCGGTAAATCGCGGTTAAACCTGCGATCGATCAGGACCAGTAATTCGATTTTTTCCGCACGCCCGTAGTGCTGCAATGCTGAGATCGCTGCCTGTATCGTCCGTCCTGTATAAAGTACGTCATCCACCAGGATCACTTTCCGATTGTCAACGATGAAGTCGATTTTCGTAACGCTGGCCTTAAGTGGCTCATTACGGGTCCTGAAGTCATCGCGGTGGAAGGTGATGTCGAGCAACCCCCAGGTGATCGTCTTGGTAGGTGCAATAACCTTGATCCGTTTGATAAGTCTTTCGAGGAGGAGCGTGCCGCGTGGCTGGATGCCGATGAGGACGGAATCACGGAAATCACCGTGATGTTCGATGAGCTGGTGGACCAGCCTGTCTAACACGAGGTTGAGTTTTTGTTCTGATAAAATCACCCTTGCGGCACCCATGGGAGGCAAATATAATCAAAGGCATGGGTTGCAGGGCTGGCATGGATTGCAGGGCGTGGCTGGG
>JANPKZ010000283.1:0-5233 GCA_031426295.1 Saprospiraceae bacterium | reverse complement strand
AATCTTACCGTATTCAAGATTTCTGTTCCCTTCTTAGCGTGAAATATACAAAATCAGTACCATGTAAGCCACTAAAATATCAGGTCCTGATTCTTTAACACTAACGATAATGGAGATACAGATGTGCGTGAAATGCTGCTTACATATAGAAGATTCCAGATTTTAACTACTGAGCTGTTTAGGGCAAAAAAAACTCCATCTGAAATCTCAGATGGAGTTTTACTAAAAATATCTCTGAACCCTTACAGATGACAAGTAAGGACTTTTAAGCAGGGGCGCAAATTCAGTTTGTCATTAGGTGTTTTTTCTTACCTTTTGACAACTGATAAAACTAGGATATACCAACAGGTATGAAAACAATTTAAGACTCTGTTGACAAAGATTTTTGTCATTCTGAACGCGTACCAAAATAAAAAAAGGCTGCCCAAACGGACAGCCTTTTAAATTTTTAGAACTGGAATCAGTTATTCCATTCCATGAGTGTGATTAGTAAAACCCTGTACACCAATGCTTAATCCAAAAGAGGAATAATCAAATGCATCACCATCATTTCCAACACTCTGGAAATAAACAGCAGGCTCAATTGCCAAACCATCATTCAGGAACCAGGAATATCCAACTTTAGCACCAAAGCCAATACCAGCACCATCATTCAGACCGAGGTCTGCACCAACCTGGATAAAGATAGGATCAGTTACATAGTATCTTACAAAAGGGCCAACTGCAAGGTAGGTATCCTGACCGTCAATCCCATTATCAATAACAGTAAGGCCTAAACCAATTGCCAGATCATCAGCAATAAAATAGCCGAGGGTTGGATTGAATACGAAGGAAGTAATGGATTCGTCAGCATCTTTATATTTAGTAATATCCAGAGCTGCAGAACCTCCTACCATCCAGGCACCCTGACCTACAGTCTGAGCAGAAGCTGTCTGAGTAAGGAAAAGGATTCCAAAAGAACCAAGTACAATTGTCAAAAGATTTTTCATGCGTTTTGAGTTAGAAGGTTTGAGAATAAGGCAATTATACGATGAAATAATCATATTACATTAATATTTCATCCATTTTTTAGAACAGGAAACGTCTGGAAATGTCCAAAAGCGGCCTGAGCTGAACTCTCAATCTTTATGCCAGATCCGTTGATCAGCTCTTTTTGAGTTTTCAAGCACTAGAAATGTTTTTTTGTAAAGAAGGTTGAAGGACATCGTATTTTTTAATGAAAATATTTACCAACGCATTCATATTTCCGACGGACCTGTCTGTATCATCTATTCCTCCATCAATTTTAAGTATCTTACATAAAAACCAATCATTATGAAAATCAATGTATTACATATTGTCTTTACTCTCTTCCTTCTGGGTGCTACAATGGATTCGTTTGCTCAGGCCCGTTTTGGTGTAAAAGCCGGTCTGAATATGGCAAGTCAGAATTATGACAATTTTGGTTTCGAACCGGATACAAAAATGTATCTCACATTTATGGCGGGCGTAGTAGCTGAATTCGACTTCAGTGAAAGTTTTGGGTTTGGGACAGGTCTTCAATATCATGGCAAGGGTGTCAAATATGATGGGGGCGTTCTGGGCGAACAAACAGTGTCCACTAATTATCTCCAGGTACCTTTCCAGTTCCAGTTCCGGAAGAATGGCTTTTTTGCTGCAGCAGGGCCTTATGTAGGGTTCGCCATCAATGGCCAGTTTGATGATGGCACAGACAAAGAAGACATAAACTTCGGCAATGAGGAAGATGATGATTTTGGGCCACTGGATTATGGGGTCAATCTTGAAGTTGGCTATCAGTTCAGTGACAACCTGAGATTGACCGGCTCTTACAGCTTGGGACTCGCGAATATTATTCCATCTGATGCCCAGGATCTGCTGGATGATGCCACCGTCAATAATAGTGTTATCGGTCTCGCGGTCACGTATTTATTCTGAGGATAAGATATCTGGCAGAATTCAAAGAAAATATAATGGGGTTATCACATTTTGTGGTAGCCCCTTTTTGTTGTAGGTCCTATGTAGATCCGCCCTTCCGGTGTGTTTGTAAAATGATTATCAAGAGGTCTGCCGGGCCATTATTTAATGATAGTTTTGCAAAAAATTTGATCAAATATTTTCGTCCAATCGGAAGTTATTGATTTTGAGATTTTGTATTGAAATGACCAACTATCATTCACCAGTCAAAGCGGGCATTGCCTTTGCTTTCATTACTGTCTTTTACATAAGTTTTATGTTCCTCCCGAGGCTGATGCCTGCCGGGATGTTTGGTGACGGGCTGTTGTATGCCTCCATCGCACGTAATCTTGCTGAGGTAAAAGGACAGTTATGGAATCCATTTTTCTCGAGCGGGTATTGGATCGATGGTGTCAATCCGAAGGGATATTTTGAAAACCCTCCTTTGATGTTCTGGATGCAATCCATGTTGTTCTTTATCCTGGGAGATCACTGGTGGATCGAAAAACTTTATTGTTTCCTGTTGTTGTTGCTGAATTGTTTTCTCATCACACGCGTGTGGGAAGTGTTGCTGAAAGGCAAATCGCAAACAGCCGGTCAATTTTCCTGGCTTCCCGTATTATTTTTTTACCTGATCCCTGTAGTCGTGTGGGGTAGTCCACAAAACCTTATCGATAGTCAACTGCTGACCTTCTGCCTCCTGGCTGTTTGGTCGATCTTTAAGGCACTTAGACAACCGAAGCAATCTCTTCGCTGGTACGCAGCAGCTATCGTCTTTATGTTTTGTGGCATTCTCGTGAAAGGACCTGTTGCACTTTATCCGGTTTGTGTTCCCGCATTGTATACAATCGTATTCCAACCCAATCATTGGCGAAAAGGAATGATGAGATCATCAGGCTTGCTGTTGGGTGTGCTCATTTTATTTTCATGGTTGTTGTGGTGGTATGAACCTGCATGGAATTTTTTCCGTCAATACTGGAGCCAGCGCCTGGAAGTTGCTATCGTCGGTGGACGAGCAGATGGATTACGCGAAGGGTGGCAACGACTTTATATTTTTTGGTTATTACTGCGCGAAAATTCTCTGATTCTCTCTACCTCCCTGATCTTATTTTTTATCTCGTGGAAAAAAGGAATTTCACACACCACATTTTCGCATGAACGTAAACTTGCTGTTTTCTTTTTTATTCTCGGCCTGGCAGCAACGGTTCCGGTTATGCTCAGTACCCGGCAGGCAGGCATGTATTTAATTCCGGGGCTTGTATTATTTGCGATAGCAGCCGGGTATTTACATGTTCCTTTATTTTCACACTGGATCCGAAACATGAGATCTTCTGTAGGGAACCAGATCAGTGTACTGGCTTCTGTTGGCATCCTGATCGTATTTGTATATTCTGTTTATTCATTTGGGCGTCCGGGCAGGGAAGAAGAATTATTAGGAGATCTTCCGGGGATACAGGAGATCATTCCAAAGGGTTCGAAGGTGGCGGTTTGTGATGACGTCATGAAAAACTTTGTATACCATGTATACCTGCAGCGTTACCATCAATTGGAATTGACAGATGACATTGAATCCTCTGATTATTACCTGAGTACGGTTGGGTGTAGTAAAAATCATGATGCCGACATCCGTGCAGGCGGATTTGTCGAACAATATTCAGGGAAGCTCTTAGGCGTTTATCATCGGGCGTCTTCGTTTGGGGCATTAGAAGAAAACAATCAATTTATAAAACACTAAGGACACCAAGGAAACATCAAGTCCACAATGCCGTCACTTGTGATCCTGGTGAATTCTTAGTATTCTTTGTGGTGATTATTTAAGACCCTTTTAAAGTTTGGTCGAGGAATACCAATTAAATTCCTTTTCAATTTCAAGTTTTCAATTTCCAGTTTTCAATTTCTTTTTCAATTTCTCGCTTATTAAGGTGTAACATCCAGATCTTTGATCTGTCGAAAATATTTTCCGGGCAAGACAAGTGATTTCAATGCCCAATCTATTTTTAACAATCTACTGAGCTTGTACGGAGAGAGGATTATAGATATCCACGAAAAATTTCTAAGTCCTAATAATTGCTTTACTCTCAGGGGCACAACCAATTTTTGACCCTCTAACAGGAGATAGTATCGAAACCTCCCCAGGTGTTTTTTGTATTGTTTGAAAAGATCAATGGTAAAATCACCTTTATGCAGGTTGTTTTCCAGGTGTTCTTCTCGCATGATTTTCCATTCGCTGAAATTATGTGGCAGGCCCTGCAATTGCATGCGGACCGCCATGCGATAGAATACATCAAAGACTTCTTCTTTTTCAGTTTCGGATAATTTTTGCTCTAATAATTCGTAGGATGCGATAGAGTAATGGATCAGCATAAAGAGGACGTCACGATACGCCCAGTCAGGAATTTTTTGCTGACGACTGGCTTCAACGGCACCATGGATGGCAGTGATCTTATCAATGGCTTTTAAAGCCGCTTCATTTTCAGAAAAAACGATCTGACGTGCATACGCTACGGTAGAGAATAGTCGGCCTATCGGATCAGCGGGAAGCTTGCCTGTATAGTAGAGCCAGTCTACAGCTTTATTGAGAGCGAACTCTGCTGCAGAACCGGCAAAGATGAAGATGATCGTATCACTCTTGCTCCAGATCTTTCTGACGATGGAATGTTCAGGGACAAAAAAATACATTTGTGGTGCAGTGCGTAATGAATAAGATTCTATAGTTGCGTGTCAAATACAAAGATAGGTGTTTTTACTTTGATATACAAAGTACTTTTCACTAAAATCCTATCTCGATCCTGAATTTTGAAAACCAATATCGTTAATAAAATGTCGTAGCCCTGCCATGTCATCAACTGTGCATAGGTGACGCCACAGAAAGTGAAAACAAAATACAGGAACAAGTACTTCATGAAGAGGGTGATCTGGTAGAAAATGTATTGTAATAACGACTTTGTTTATTGGATTCACAATAGATCAACTCACACTAACCCCAATTTTTCCTGAATTGTAAAATGTTTTCCTGTAATCAGGTTGCCTATTGAATATGATATTATTGGTAACCTATTGTAGCAGCTACTCCGTCTGTAATACTTCCACCGCTGGATGTTATTTTTACAGAAATCAAGTCACCCTGACTCAATACAAAATTACCTGTCACAGATCCGAAGTAAGCAAATGGTGGAATCGCTGCAATAATTCCTGTAGCCACAGGAGTTGAACCATTGGATGACTTATAGATCTCACATGTTACTGTTGATGGTGACGCCTGACGTGCCGAGAAAATTAA
>JANPKZ010000282.1:0-24922 GCA_031426295.1 Saprospiraceae bacterium | reverse complement strand
GTTACATGGCCGTCACCGGGTCTTTATACTGTTACTGTTTTTCCAAATGCACCCAATCCATTTTGTAACGATACATTAATCGCATTAGTCAATGTGATCCAGGTGCCGTTGCCGGATAGTATCGTTGGACAGATCACAGTTTGCCCTGGTTCAACTTATGTGTACACGGGGTATAGTTCTACACCCGGAACAGGATTTCAATGGTCGGTAACGAATGGCACGCCGTCATCATTTACCGGAAATCCCATTTCAGTAACATGGGGCCCTTCAGGACCGTATTCATTATCATTAAGTCAATTCCAGGTCAATCCACCAGGGTGTAGTTCTCTTCCTATTAGCCTTGCAGTCAATCAGCTAATGCTGAATGGTCCGTTGACGATCAATGGTCCGAATGGTTGTGTGAATGAAGTGGAAATGTATTCGATTGGTCCATCTCAACCCACAGGTACAACCTTTACCTGGTCAGTGATGCCAATGGCCGCAGGTTCAGTGATCAACGGCCAGGGTAGTAATATGGTGGATATCCAATGGAATAATATTCCAACCACAGTAACCATCACCTGCAATGTGGAATTGTGTGGCGTCATTACACCGGTCATAAAAATTATTTCGCTCAATAATCCGATACAACCCACGATTACCCAAAGTGGTATACTATGTCCCGGTGTGATGGCAACACTTAATGCGGGCCCCGGCTTTGTATCCTATGTTTGGTCGACTACACAGACCACGCAAATGATCAGCATAAGTTTACCTGGGGTATATACTGTGACAACAACTGATATCAACGGCTGCACGGCCATTGATAGTTATGAGGCGTTCGCAGTAGCAGGTCCGAATGCTTCTATATCAACACCAGGTCCGACTGTGTTTTGTATTCCGACTACAGGAAGTGTAACATTGTATGCGCTAACCAATCCCAATTATTCTTACCAATGGTACGATGGTGCAACCCTTATTCCACTGGCCACGAATAATACATTCACACATACCTCCACCAATGCTGTCCAGACATTCAGCTATACCGTAGTAGTAACAGATAACACAACAGGATGCATGGCTACCAGCAATGTGATTATCGTAACCCAATTGGTTTGTGTTCCGAATCCGAATCCTTGTAATCCTCAACCATATACACTCTCCATTTCGGCTGCGAATAACATGCCTTTGTGCAACAATGTCACGTTTACTGTTAACAATGTCAATACTACATTACAGGCGTGGGCATTCGGTGATCCGTTTGGAAATAGTTATACCGGGTTTATTTCAAATCCAACACATACCTATTCAAAAGCCGGTTATTATACAGCTGTATTGTCTGCTACGGTCACCAATACTACTCCGCCGCCTCCGGAATGTGTTGTGACTGCAAACGTTTCCGTGTGTGTACCGGTGGCAGCTGATTTTAAATTTACAAACGTTTGTCGCACCTATACCTTTAAGGATATCAGCACGTATGTACCCGGCCAGATTATTTCGAATTACGCATGGGATTTTGGTGACGGCAACTTTGGATCCGGCCCCATGCCTACACATACGTATACTAACTGCGGTCCGGACACTGTAACACTTACAGTAACCACTATGGCCGGATGTATGGCTACATTTTTTAAACCGATCAATCCACCATGTGATCCGAATCCGAATTTCACCATGGCACCCAGTCCTGCATGTGTGGGCGATGCAGTGGTATTCACACCTATGGCAACATCTGGCATCGTTACATACCTGTGGAATTTTGGTGATGCCAGTATGAATGGCGGCATGATGCCTTCTCATGCTTATTTATTTCCCAATACTTATAATGTGAGCTTATCCCTGGTAGATAACAATGGATGTACTGCTTCACAAATGAATCCTATTGTGATCAATCCACTGCCTGTTGTGGGACCTATTGTGGTCACTGACAGCACAACCATATGCGCTGGTGATACAGCAACACTTACTGCAGCAGCAGGATTTACGTACTCATGGAGTACCGGGGCCACAACGCAAGCCATCCTGGTAACGACAAGTGGCACGTACAATGTTACTATAACTGATGTTAATGGATGTACGGCAGTCCAGGATTCCGTGACGATCAATGTTAATCCTGCACCACCTGCAATAATAAATGGAAGTCATTACATCTGTGATAATGGATGTATCACCTTACAGGCCAATACAGGATACAATTACATGTATCAGTGGTATAATGAAAATCTGAATCCGGCACCTAATCAAACTAATTCTTCCATCACTATCTGTGCAATGAATTTTCAGGACACCGTGATTGTCGGCATTACGGATGCAAATGGATGCAGTGCTTTGTCAGCACCATGGGCTATATCACTTGCCACTGCACCACCTGTATCTATTGTCCTGACCTCCGGTGACTCATGCGAAGGAACTCCCAAGCTTCTCAATGTATCTCCTGTATTGGGTTATGTCAATTATTACTGGAATACGGGCGCTACCGGCACTGGTATTATTGTTTCTGCCGCAGGAACCTATACTGTGCTTGCAGTTGATACGCTGACAGGATGTTCATCCTCTGCAAGTATCATTATACATCCGCTGCCGGATCTATGTATGGTACCTGTGGGATGTTATATCATGTGTGATAATGATACATTGTGCGGACCACCGGGACTAAGTATGTATCAGTGGAACAAAAATGGTATTCCGATCCCCGGTGCTACCATGATGTGGTATATCGTGACGATGAATGGAAGTTATTCTTTGACAGGAACGAATGCATTTGGCTGTAGTGCTACATCTGATTCGCTGATCATCATGGTCATCGATTGTTGTGAAGATTCGAGTACAACTGTTACAGCCAATCCAATTCCATCGAGTGGCGATAGTTGCTGCTGGTCACTGTCATTTATTAATACGCTTGATTCCATTTTTGCCATTGAGATCATCACATCCGATGCGAATATCCTGGCAAATCTTGGTTCGATCGATCCATCGTTACAGGTTTTTGCCACAACTGCTCAATCCATAACACTGATCAGTAGTACGGCGGGTGACCCGGTCCCGCAAGACACCATCCTGGATTTTATTGAGATATGTTTTCAAAATATCACTAATACACCCATTGATGTGTATATCAATTGGCTTGACAGTGCCTTTCATGTGCTCTGCCAGGATACTCTCGAACTGGAATGTGATCCTGAACCACCCTGTACGTATGTAAAAAGTGATTCGATCTGGTGTGATATAGATGTAATTGTCTATCAAATGGAACTATGTAATCCGTCTTACAATCTGTACCCGATTTCCTTTGTTAATATCACCACGTATTCGCCGTCGGGTGTCATTCTTACACCTTCACAAATTATCCTGGGTACACCACTATTGCCGGGTCAATGCAGCACATTTACGTTTACCATCAGTGGAGGGAATTTTGCAAATCAAATGTTCTGTTACAACCTGACGGCACATGAAGAAAATCCGGCGATTGATTCTGCGGCATTATGTTGTATGCTCGATACACTGTATTGTATCCGCATCCCGGGATGTACATCATGTGATAGTGTATACGTTGCTGAAATTGTTCCGGTAGATACGGAGACAGATTCATGTTGTTTTGATATCACCCTGGTCAATTACTATGATGATGCTCTCTTTGATGGTATTGATATTTGTGTATTGACTGAAGGCAGCACATTCACATTGGGTAATGATCTGGGTGGTTTGTGGTGGACAGAAGAGCTCACCACGACCATGGCTTCGTTGAGTTACATTAATTTTGATGATCCTACCGATCCGTTCATTCCGATTGGTCCTGTTACGTTGCCAACAATATGCATCACAAATGGATCGAATCCCCTCACACTGGTCGAGATCAAATGGATGAGTGGCACTATCGTCGTATGCAGGGATACTGTTGAACTTACATGCAGTGATTGCGGCTTCCTCGATTATACTATTTTTTGCGATGAAAACAATGACTGGGTGGTGCAGAGTCAATTGACGAATAACTCGGGACACACAGTTGGTATCGCCAATTTTATTTTTGAAGATCCTGCATTAGCCGCATATAACCAAACGATCAATCTTGGGGCTCTCAGCCCGGGTGGTACATATGGCCCGATCAATATCACGATTGGAACTCCTGCACAGGCAGGTGATACAGTTTGTCTCTTTGTGACATTACACTCGTTAGATGATGACGAAGGCCATACGAACTGCTGTCAGTTTAAAGTCCTTCTGATTTTACCCGATTGTGATGATACTGAAGAACCTTGCGAATGTTCTCCTGAGTTTTTTGAAGCAGTTGCGGAGGGAATGCTTTGCTCGTTTAGTGGCAATACTGTGACCTTTACACCTGCAGGCGATTTTGATGAAGAATGTGACCGGGTCGAATGGGTATTTTATCATGATGGTACGGTCGTCACTACGCTGGGTAATCAAAGTGTCATGCATACCTTCCCCGGACCAGGTGAATATGACGTGTGTATGATTGTCTACCGGACCACAGCTACTGAAGAATGTAAGGAGAAGATCCTGAAACAGGTGACTATTTTCCCACCTGGTGCACCTCCAGCTATTTTCCCCAATCCGGTTGAGCAGGAGTTGCTCGTTCAGTTGCGTCAGGACCATCCTTCGATCCGTATCACAGTCTTCGACATGAGTGGACGTGAGATATTTGATCGTACAACTACAGGAAACAGAGGTGATATACTTCGCTTCCCTACAGATTCATTTGCCGAAGGTGTGTATGTCGCACGCATCACGGCAGGTGAACATCAGTGGGTAAGGCGGTTTATTAAAACGGAGTAAAGGCGGGAGGCGATTTTCGATTTTCGATTTTGGATTTTGGATATTGGATATTGGAAACTTCGACTTAGTTCAGTACAATTTTTAGATGATTTGAATAAACGTTAAGCGTAGGCTTTGCCTACGTTTGAGTGTCAACCAAACTCGGTTTGGAGTTGATGGAAAACGGAGGTTTTCTCACCAGATAGTTCAACTCTTTCAGAGTTGAGTGGGGGATATATGTTGGTTCCTTTCCATGGGTAGGAATTGTACGGACTTCGTCCCGTACAATTCCTACCCATGGTTATTGATATGGAATCCCTTCAGGATTCAAATTCATTGACTCCAATTTCTATTAAAATCACTCATCTGGAATCCCTTCAGGATTAAAATTTATTGTCTACTTTTTTTGGGTTAATTTCTTTGCATGAGGGTACCACTTACCCTTTTTACCGAATACCTTTTTACCGAATACCTTTTTTACAGAATACCGAATACCTTTTTACTGAATACCTTTTTTACAGAATACCGAATACCTTTACCTCAATGGATTCACTCACGCAAATCATCCTTGGTGCAGCAGTCGGCGAAATCACCCTGGGGAAAAAAATTGGCAACCGGGCATTAATCTGGGGAGGCATCGGGGGAACGATCCCGGACCTTGATGTCCTTGCCAATGGCTTTATGGATTCGATCGATGCATTGGCGTTTCACAGGAGTATTTCACACTCATTATTTTTCTCGGTGGTGGGAGGTGCTTTCTTTGCATGGATTGTGCATAACTTATATCAGCATAACTGGCATAAATCATGGCCTTACAAGATCCTGGTTGCGCTCATTAATGCGGCGATCATTGTGGGTCTTACCTATGGTATCAATGTACTGTTTAAATCAGATGAAGGAATACGATGGTGGCTTTTAGTCATCACTGGCATAGCCGGATTATTCCTGATATGGCGCTTGTATAAATTTTACGTTCGAAAAGACCTGGAGACCGTAAGTGTAACCTTTAAAGAATGGTACTGGTTGTTTTTCCTCGCCCTTGCTACTCACTGGATCCTGGATTGTTTTACGGCATATGGCACACAGATATTCCAGCCATTCTCGGATTATCGTGTTGCTTTTAATAACATTGCCGTGGTTGATCCCATTTATACACTTCCGTTCCTTATTTGTGTGATCATCGTTGCTACACTCAAACGAAATACGCAGAAGCGAAAAGTTTATAACCTCCTGGGTATTGGATTATCCAGTGCATACATGCTCTTGACATTAATTAATAAAGTTACTGTTGACAATATATTTGATAAAGCACTCTCCCATCGACAACTTGAAGTTTCAAGATGTCAATGCAGCCCAACCATTTTGAATAACATTCTTTGGTCGTGTGTGGCAGAAGCTCCGGATCAATTTTATGTTGGGCAATACTCTTTGTTTGACACCGATCCGAATTTTCATTTACTCAATGAGATTCCCAAGCAGGATTCAATCCACACGCATTTGGCATCACAGGAAGATTATAAAACATTATTATGGTTCTCCAAAAACTACCTCGCAGCTTTCCCAACGGATTCTGTTATCTATCTGTCAGATCTTCGTTTCGGAGGCATGTCAGATACCATCCGGGGACCCAAAGATCTTGTCTTCAATTTTAAAGTAAAAGAAGAAGGTGGCAAGTTTGTATTTACTGAAACACGTGAGCCGCCGGAAGGAGATATTGGACAATTACTAAAAGATTTCTATACCCGGATAAAGGGATATTGAAAGTGTCTAAAAAAATATACCCCGGAACTTGCGTAGTTTTCTGCAGTTGCCTTCCTAAATAATGTTGTTCCTTTGAGGTCTCATGGAGCCTTCCAGAACAAAAGCGTATATCGCCCTCGTTGTAGTGTGTATTGTGTGGGGAGTTTCCTGGGTAGGCACAAAGGAAGCTGTGCGGGACATGCCAGCTATCCAGATGGTCGGTGTGCGCCAGATTATTGCAGGACTGATGTATATCCTGTTTTTTGTCTTCAAGGGCGCCAAAATGCCGAGGGGGAAAGAATGGTGGCCCATCCTCTTTTTGTCTGTTTTAAATTTTATGATCAGCAATGGCCTGGCAACGTATGGTGTCAAACTGACTACTGCAGGTGTGAGTGCGATCCTTGGTGCCATATTTCCTTTATGGCTTGTGTTGATTCTTTCGGTTCGCGGAAAAAATAAAATACCTGCACTTGCATGGCTGGGGATTCTCTTAGGGTTTGGGGGGGTGTGTATTGTATTTTATGAACATCTGCACGAATTATTGATACCCGGATTTCAGTATGGTATTGCATTAGGTTTGTTTGCTTCACTGGCATGGGCATTTGGAACCATCTATACAAAAGAGTATGCTGATTCATTTAATCCCTATCATAGTATTGGATGGCAGATGGTGATATCTGGTGTGACATTAAATATAGTTGCACATGCATCCGGACATGTTATTCCGTTGGCTGATATAAATTTATACACCTGGGGTGCTATTGCGTTTCTCGTGATTATTAGTTCAGTAATTGCTTTTGTAGCATATTTATATGCACTACAACGCCTGCCTACGGGGCTCGTTTCGATCTATGCCTATATCAACCCAATCATCGCGGTGCTGGCAGGAAGTCTTTTTATCAAAGAGAAAGTTACCATGATCACCTACATGGGGGCTGTCACCACGTTGACAGGCGTGTATATTGTTAACCGAAGCCTGAAGAAGCAGAAAGAATCTACTCCGGCTATTGACGCTGAATAGAAAACGAATTTACCCTATGTGATTGATCATAAAGTGAAAGGATATAATGTCCTGGCGGAATGTGCTGCATGGGTATAGGTCCGTTCACCATTCCTTCTCCTATGCATCTGCCATCTTGCTGATAGAGCTTATATTGATGTGGCGTGATTTGGGGTTGTAATTGCTGTATATGCAGCTCAGAAATAACTGGATTTGGATAGACATTAAATACATCCTGCTGAACCGGATCAATGGCTGTTGGAAATGGTGCGCGAAACTTTATAATCCAATCTCCGCGATTGCCGGTCATATACATGACGCCTGCACTGTCCATATCAAAATCAAATATCTGATCCGGAATGGTATCTGTTGGAGGAATTTCAAATAGATCATCACCATCATAGTGAATAAGTCCAATAAAAACTTCACTCATCCAGAATTTCCCATCCGGCTCTCTAAACATATTCCGGAGTGCCCGGGTACCGGCAATGTGTTGTGCATCGAGCCATTGATTACTTGTAAACACTTTCACACCAACTTCTGTAGCTACCCATAATTTATTATTCGCATCCATCTGCATGACATTTGGAGAGGTGTACCACGCAAAGATGTCATACAGGTTAAAGTTTGTCCAGGTCGTACCAGCCAGTCGCGTCACATCCCGTGAAGTGGCGATCCAGACCGTAGTGCCATTATTATCAAGTTCCAGGTCACTGATATAATCAGACGGTAACTCCGAATTTGCTTCTGTATAAATTGTCCAGTTAGTACCATCATATACAGACAAACCAGCCTCTTCATTTCCAGAAGCCAGATACACTTTGCCCTCATCGTCAATAACAATATCGCCATAGGAATCGGCGAGAAGATCACTGTTGGATGAATTAAATTCTGTCCATCCTGTACCTTCATGGAGAAATACACCATCATCTGTCGTAACCCACACATCCCCATCAGAAGAAAATGCTAGTTTATAAATATCATTCGTTCCGATCGGATCTGAGTTAAATTGGGTCCAATTACCATTTTCATAAATAAATATTTCACCGTCTTCATTTCCGATCCACAATCTGCCGGTGGCATCAAATTCAATGTCATATATACTGGCAGACAACACAATGCTTTGGGGAGGTTGCAATATTTCGAGTACTTCAATCTGCTGGGCATGCGTTGTCAGGAAGAGAGGCGCCAGCAGGAGAGTACATAACAATTTGCAGGAGTGTAACATGGCAGGGTAAGGTTATTTTCTATTTCCAAATATACCTAATCCTACGTATCAATTATGAAGGGGCAGTCGATTTTGCTACTTCCGTAAAGCAAGAATCCACTGCCTGCGGATCAGCGAAAAAATGCTGTCCCTCAACGATTTTTCCATCCCGAAACGTCCAAAGGACGGTGGCATAATGTGCCAGGCTGATGCCATCAGACCGATTTGATTGGTTGTGAACACATTCGATCAGGTGATTTGCATTTTCACACACAATGGGTTTTTCAATTGTTGGCTTTGCGTTGCCCATCGCTTTTTGCCATGGTGTCAAAGAAAGCAATGATCTCATACAGCAGACTAAATTCGGAAAGATGAAATGGAAAACTGAAAAGTATTTTGTCGATATCAGGTTTGAGAAGTAAGTAATCATTCATATCGACCTTAGTCGTTTCGGCCAGTGAAGGGGTCGCTGTTATCGTCGATATCAGGTCTCTCCGAAGTGGTCGCTGTTATCGTCGATATCAGTCTTGATCTCAAGTTTGAAAACGTATATCGTCGATATCAGTTTTCGCTATGCCAAACTCTAGTGAAATGCCTTGCTTTGTTACATTGGACTTTACCCGACAGTTCTTTCATAATGCAGGGGTAAATCCTGCATCTACCAGGTTTTATCTCAAAGCGTTCTTCAATAGAAGATTTATAAAAACATCATTATTGTTCAGAAAAATCATTGTAGATGCAGGTTTACCCCTGCATTTTTCCTGGCGAGAGTCCTCTTCCAAACGTTCCCGCTTATTTCACCGATCTTTACACCATGGAAACAAAAGACAGCAACGGCAATATCCTTATTGAAGGCGACTCCGTCCTCATCACAAAAGACCTAAAAGTGAAAGGATTTCAGAAAGACCTGAAACGCGGAACCCTGGTAAAAAATATCCGCCTCACCTCATCCACTTCCGAAATTGAAGGCAAAGTCGAAGGCAGCGTCCTCGTATTGAAAACAATGTTTGTAAAGAAAAAATAAGCCCGTCTTACCAGGAGGATCAACGTGTAAATTTTTCACTCTTTAGAGTGGCATCCTCTGCAATACGTAACGACTCCACTGCATTACGATCATCAATCTTACGCACATGCGACCTGTCGAGTATCCATGCCCACTGGTCACGAATCATCGCTATGACCAACTCTTCATAACGTTTCATTTTATCGTCAATATCGCCTGAGACCATCGTAACTCTATTATCGTAGGATATGTCTTTAAATTTTCCTTTCACATGATACCCTTCCTCAACTGATGGATCATGGATCACTAAAGTAGCATCAGGAAACAACTCTTTAATTTTGATAAATACATCATTACTAACCAATCCATGCAGCCGGATCTTTACCGGGATCCACTCATACAGTGTAATGTCTCCACGATCAAACTGCAGCCGCATCTCCTGCCGGTCGAGAACTTTCGGTTGATTAAATCCATGATAAAAGTTGACCGGTCCGTGTTCATATAATACCACAGCCTGAACCCTGTCACTAATGTCACGATCCGCTTCTAACCGATTTATTTCAAACGAATGCAAAAGCTGACCTTTTCCAAGCCACCCACTGAACATATCAAAGAAGTGAACACCATGCTCAATGAAGATCCCTCCACTTTGAGCTCTGTCCCAAAACCAATGTTCCGGTATGAGTTTTTCATCACTGGCATAATTTTCAAAAAAACCATGAACAAAATCACCCAGCCATTTCTCGTGAATGATCGTACTGACAATATCGTAAAGTGAATTATAACGCTGCATCAGGTTTACACTGTACAACAGCCCATGTTGCTTTGCATAAGCAGCCAGTTCCTCAGCTTCAACGGTTCGCAGGGCAGCAGGCTTTTCACAGATGACATGCTTTCCCGCATGCAGCGCCTGCCTGGATTGTTCGTAATGAAGTGATGGGGGCGTGGCTATATACACAAGATCAACATCAGGGTCAGCCAGCAGTTCCTCTGGATTCTGATAGGTCTTACATCCAATGATTTCTGAAAAACGTTGCGCAGCACCCTGCACGATATCTGTTACACCCGTAATGGATATACCAGTAACCGTAAGAAAGGAAGATGCAGCAAAAAGAGAAAATCCTCCTGCGCCTACAATCCCAATGTGTAACTGTTGACTATGTAATGGATCCACGCTCATATCTGTTTGAGCGGGGAAATATACAGGAGTTTAAAGTTCTTTCAGCAGAATAGAACCGATTGCAAAATCTTCTCTCTGTATTAATTACACTGACCAAGAATCAACCAGATTACAACGAATACCACAATCGTACCAAGGCATCCGCCTCCCAGTTTGTAAGCACCATATCCTGAAATAAGGCCGCGAAAAAGATTATTCATGCTGAATGAATTTAGAGTCTGTTTTTTTTAAAATGAATGTCGTCCCGTCACCAGAATAGGCAACCAGTAATAACAACAAGTTAATGAACTGTTTGTTGAATCGGGTATGAGGACAGCTATGGATTCCTGGTAAAAATTGATTTTCAGATCACCTTACTTTCAGCACCAGGCATGATGATGGTAAAGGTTGCTCCTTCATTCAGCCTCCCTTCAGCATAGATGATCCCATGGTGATTCTCTACAATCTTCTTGCAGAGGGCTAAACCGATACCTGTGCCACTATAGCTCTGTTTACCATGGAGGCGCTGGAAAATAGCGAATATCTGTTCGCTGTACTGAGGTTCAAAACCAATCCCGTTGTCTTGAAACTGGATTTTATAATATGGTATATTTTTATCCAGCTTATGATATGTATTCACGTCTTCAGCAGTTAATGTATCACAGGTTATCGTGATGACAGGCTTCTTTTCAGTGTACTTGAGTGAATTGTTAATGATATTTGAAAATAGCTGAGATAACTGTAGCGGGATACCAGGAATCACAGGAAGATTCGGGTAATTGATAACGGCATCTTTTTCACGCAATAGAAGTTCAAAGTCAATGATCAGGTTTTCAAGCACATCATTGAGATCTGTTGGCACAAAAGCCTCCTCCGAATTGGAAATACGGCTAAAGTTGAGCATATCCTGGATCAATTGTTTCATTCGTCCGGATGATTGATTGATCTTCTCCTGGTATATTTTAGCCTGCTCCGGATCACCCGTATGATCGCTTAACATCTGAGCAAATGTCTGGATCTTTCTCAGTGGCTCCTGTAAGTCATGACTGGCGACGTACGCAAATTGCTCAAGGTCCCGATTGGATTTCAACAGTTCGGCATTGACCTTTTCTATTTTTTCTGCAGATTCTACAATACTGGTAATATCATGACCTATCGTCATAACACCATAAACATTATTATCAACATCCCTTAACGGAATGAAGTAGTTTTCAAACCAACGCGGAATTACTTTGGAGCGATATCGTGGCAGGTAGACGTGTTCTCCCTGCAGTGCTTTTTGCAGGTTGATGTGCATATCTGAATTTTCCAATTGAGGAAACACCTCCAGCAGCTTTTTACCCAGGAGTGTGTCGTTATTCTCATATGACTCCATCGTCTTTTTATTCATCATAATATACTTCATGTCCGTATCGAATACGGCTACGAGATCAACGGACGAATTGATAATAGTTTCTACAAATTCCTTCTGATGTTGAAGTTCACTGGTGCGTTCAATTACTTTTTGTTCCAGTTTCTGATTGAATGAGAGGATCTCTTCATTCTGAACCTGTATCTGTGAGAGCATCTGGTTAAATGCATCTGTGAGGGCACCTAATTCGTCATTGCTGATCTTCACAGCCCGCACAGAATAATCCCCTTTTTCTGATATGCTCCTGGCGGTTTGTTCAAGATTGAGGATCGGGTCTGCAATGGATCCCTGCAGCAGATGGGATAAGACATATGCAATTAATAAAGCAACTGCAATCAAACCCATACCAATAATGGCAAAGCGTCTCAATTGGGCATACATAGCCTGAAGATCCGATTGGAGATATAATTTCCCCAACTGTTCATTTCGTTGCATTACCGGCTCTATACCATGCAGAAATTTCCCCTCATACCAATACAGATTTCGTTCTGTCAGGGTTGGAAATGCAGATGCCTTTGTATCAGCAGGATATGTGGCGAGGATGGTACCATCCATCCGGTACAGCGCTGCCAGAATTATATTAGGCTCTGCGTCTAATGCCCCCAGCACATCCCTTGCATCTTCAGGATTGTCAAAGGCCAAAGCGGCTGAACTATTGGACGCAATAACGGCACCCAGAGTTGCCATATTTGCTTTGAAAGATTCTTTATAAAATTCATTCTCAAGGATGATGTACACGGTGCACATGAAGAACAATACCACCGCGCAGGTCAGCAAAATGATGCTCATGAGCTTTCTCTGGATCGGCAGGCTTTTTAATTTCATCACTTCTTCATCATCCAAACCTACTGAACAGTTGCCACACGTAACAGTTTGGAACTGATCTGTAATTTTCTTGATTTCGCTACGGTATTATTTATTTCGAGCCTGATTTTACTTTCTTCAGTAAAAAACCGGACCAATCCTCCAAACCTGAGAAAATTTGGAGAATCCCCTACTGTCAGGATGGGTCGCCCGGAAACTGCCAACAATGTCTGTTTTATTTCCTCCGGGTCCTGAAGGTTGATGTAGAGGATATGACAATTGTTAGCTTCACGAACATTATTAAACTGTCTCACCTCCATGATGTGTGAACCAATCCGTTCGTTCCGGATGGCTTCCTGTAAGTACGGACCAAACGGGTTATTTCCCAGTATTCCGATCACAAAAGGAGAATAGCTCTTTTCAAAGGATGATGCTGGCCATTCCACAAAATGTGAAAAATTATAAATAAATACTGCTTTGATCTGGTATTCCGAAGCAGAGAAAGTTTGTGCTTTCAGAGAGCTTGAATACAATAGGAATATAATACCCATTGCTAACAATGCATGGGGAAAACAGAATACCTTCCAGGAAATAATATGTCGTAAACGTGTTTTCAAATACGGATGGCAATTTTAGCATACACACTTCTTGGTATCTGCAACCTGCCAAATTCTGTATTGCTTTTTTCTAATAAGTTTTGGCCGGCAATAGAGAACATGACTTTGTTCAATTCATAAGCTAATCTTGCATTAAGCGTAATATAGGAATCGACTTCTGGCGTTTGTGTAATTGGCAAAGCCGGCAAATTATCAATATAGCGCGCCAATACATCAAATTGAAAATTTTTAGTCAGGTCTATGATAGAATGTAAGATGAACTGCCCTTTGGGATCAATCCCTTCGATCAGTTCGCCTCCATCCACCACATTATCCGATTTCAGCGTGAAATCTTTTATAAGGTAGGTAAAGCCACCACGAAGCCTCCACCACTCATAAACCAATATATTTCCAGATATTTCAAAACCATAGGTGTTTGCTTTCAGATCATTGGCGAAATAAAACGTAGGATCCGGACCTTCCGTCGTGTTCAATGAGCGAAGATCATCGTACTGATTATAGAATGTCGCTAATGAAAAACTGACCCGATCAAAGGGCCGCATCCTGTAACCTATTTCATAGGCGATGACTTCTTCCGAGCGAAAATCAGGCCGGTCAATACCCTGGAAAGATGTTAAATCCACGTCAAATCGACTAGGGGTACGGACAGCTCTGGAAACAGCACCCCATAATGTATGGATCTTGTCGGGTGTCCACGCAGCACGAAGGCTGGGTTGTATTTCAAAACCAGTATAATCATTATTGAGAAACTTGGATCCAAGTGTTACTGTAACACGGTCCGGAACGATTTCAATCTGATCCTGGATAAACGCACTGAGCTGCTGAAGTGTCCTTTGCGCAGGGGTAAACCGATTATCATCACTGGTGGTAAAATCATCCTGCACCCTGTAACCGGCACCATATAAAAGGTGATGCGATTTTATAGTGATTTGATGCTGGATATCCAGGTCTGCTGTGGTCAGTTCATCCGTAAAGGGATTATTAGAGATTTCACGTTTGGTACGATCAAAATACGCCTGGACAGAAAGTGCTGAAGTTTCAGTAAACGAATGCGTCCATCGGCTCAAGAGGTTCTGGCCATTAATTTCTGTTGGGAAAGTTTCATCCTCTTCGCCCCCATATACTTCACCCTGAAGGGTAAAAGTATTTTTTGATGACGGTAAAAAATCCACACGGAATCCACCCTGTGTCATTGACCAGGCATCACCTGCATCATTACCATCAGGTAATTGTGTCTCTCCATAATCAAAGCGTTGGCCATACAACCTGTAAAAAAGTGATGAATCAATTTGTCCTCCATACCGGATGCCGACCAGGTCCTGAATATAGTTTCCAATCGTTCCGGTCAGATACAGACCCTGAGATTCTTTCGCACTTTTTGTGATCACGTTTACAACACCATTGACAGCGTTAGATCCCCAAAGTGTACCACCCGGACCACTGACCACTTCAATACGGTCAACATCTTCTAACATTACATTCTGCACATCCCAGTACACGCCACCAAAAAGGGGTGTATACACTGTGCGACCATCTATCATCACAAGCAATTTATCCGCCAGTGAACTGCTCGCAACAGGCGCACCATTAAATCCCCTGGCAGAGATGCCCCAGTCATGTGAACCTGATTGGGCTACCTGCAGATTCGGTGTAAGGCGTAGTGCTTCTGGTAATCGGGTTGCTGCAGATCGTTTGATATCGTTATTCGTGATCACCTGGATGGCAGAGGCAACTTCCGTGAGATTCTCAGGAGTTTTCGAAACTGAGGTGACAACTATATTGATGAGCTCATCCATGGAGAGCTTTTTCAATTCATTCACTGGAGGTAATTCCGATTGCGCCTGGAGACGTTGTGGAGAAAATCCCAAGAAGAGCATCAGGAACATCATCGCTAATAACGGCTCCTGGAGAATTCGCTTGAGAATGATTGTCAGTTCTGAGATACTGGATGGTTTTACTATAAAATCTTCAGCACCCAACTGGATATTCTCAGAGATACATTCCGGGTCTGCGGAAGTTGAATACATAAAAACCGGAACATCTTTGAGACGCTCAATTTTTTTTATTTCTGAAAGGCATTGCTGACCATTCATACGGGGCATGTTCATATCAATAAATATATAATCAGGCAGGAAGGATTCATCCCCATTGAGCTTTTCAAGTGCCTGGATACCGTCATTGGCATACACGCAATCAGCCTTCACATTAGTCTTTTCTATAGCAAGCCCGAATATCTCCTGGTCATCGGTGTCATCATCGATGAGAAAGACGGTAGGATTGTGTTGCATGAAATTGAAAATTTTAGCAAAAGTCAATATAGGTATTATTAGAAAAATGCCCGGAAAATTACGTTGAAAACCATGTCCTCAAACATTTCGTTCCCCGCCGATATTGCCCTGCAGGGGAGACAAAAATATTAGTTTCCTGGAGGAAAATGACCTGAGGTCGAACAAAAGATATCAACCATTTTTGCATGGCGAGATCACCTGTCAACAAAAGCAGCAACAGTATTTACAGAATTATAATCGATTGTTACAGAATTACGATCTAGCGCAAGTATGGATCTTTACCAAATGGATTTCATGTTGTAAAAAGTTGCCTTCCGGATTATCACCTGACCGTCTTTCGCATACAATTTCAACTGTTGATAATTCTCATTTGGAAAAAATATTTCCGTCATTACTACTGCTCCATTGTCTGCAAAAAACTCGCATGAAGCAACATCAAGGAATATATGCCAACGAAGATTTTTTTCACGAAGGTTGCCCTGGGTGATCACTATAGGTTTTGCAAATTCCGGTGAGAATGTATCCTTCCCGGCTTTAGTCCGATCACTATAGTATTGGCCCGACTCCAGATTATATCCGATTCGATATTCTTCACCACGACTATTTGAAATTGATAAACCAATATCACTGGTTACGCTATCTGGTTCTAACTCTAATATTATTTCCATCTGTGCTGGTGAAAATCCAATTTTCGATGTGAGATCCATTTCAGTAAGAAGCGTATCATTTTGAAATGAAAATTCGCTGTCACGCAGAGACTCCAATTCCTTTACAGGATTCGAGTGAATTCGAAAGCCGGATGTGTCTTTATGCAATGTAAGCTGACGAGGTATGGTCATAGCACTTCGCCATGTTTCCGTTGGCACAACCTGACCATATAACCAATTGCTCATCCAGCCCATAAATATTTTTCTTCCATCTGACGCAGGCATGTCAGACCAGGTCACACCTGCATAGTTATCGCGTCCTCCATCTAGCCATATCGTGGTTGTATCTGAATTCTCATTCGTAAATGTTTTTCCATCAAAATGCCCGATGAAGTATTGTGTAGCCGATCCGCCGTTGGGTCCGCCGGGATTGATACTCAATAACAATATCCACTTGACTGTGTCAGAACCTTCAACGCGTAATGGAAACAGGTCAGGACATTCCCAAACACCGGCATGTGAACCGGACGTTTTTCCAAATTCACTTTCCAGCGTCCAGGTTTTCAGGTCAGGTGAAGAATAAAAACGTACATGATCATATACAGCTAATGACATGATCCATTTCTGTTGTGGCTCATACCAGAACACTTTCGGATCCCTGAAATCTTTAATGCCCGGATTTTTCATGATGGGATTCTGTTCATATTTGTTCCAGGTCCTGCCGGCATCATTACTAAAAGCCAAACCTTGTGTCTGATATGTTGAATCTCCCTTTTCAGCCTTCACTGCATCATGATATGTATAAATGGCGATGAGTGGGGGATCCGTTTGAGTACCCAACCCACTGGTGTTTTTCCAATCCACCATAGCACTACCGGAAAAAATATATCCTAATGAGTCGGGATACAGCGCGATCGGAAGGTGTTCCCAATGAACCAAATCTTTGCTCACCGCATGACCCCAATGCATCGGGCCCCACACTGTACTATCAGGGTAATACTGATAAAACAAGTGGTATTCGCCTTTATAAAAGACCATACCATTGGGATCATTCATCCAATGAGCAGGAGGAGAAAAATGATATTGTAACCGATGTGTTTCATGCGGAGTTACAGTTTCATTTTCAACAGATGTATTCTTTTTACAGCTGATGGAACAACCTATTGTAATGATCAGCATTATACAGCTAACATGGTGAGTCATGATCATGAATTTAGTTCTGCTCTAATATTTGGTATTCATCAATTTTATTTATTTCAAAAACAGTCACCCCATCTTCCCGGAAATAATATGGAATTTTAAACTTCGCGTTCCAGATAATTTCCTGTGTAGTATAGGAACTCTTTGAGTGGAAATTCTGGCCAGCAGATTCATTATATCCTCTGATGGTCACCAGCATTTCTAATTCTGATTTCATAAGTTGATCCAGCGATAAACCGAATAACGGACTGTTCTCATCAATATAATGAACGATTGTCCAATTGAGAGGAAAATTCGTGATTTTATTATTTTCAACGATCAATGCCTGGTATTTGCGATTCTCTTTGTGATTTTCCTCAGTGACAATACTCATGAGAATGCGCGCTTCCAATTCAGTCAGATTATGATCACGTTCATTGGCTACTCTGAACATTATCGCATGACCTTCTTTGTGTGGTGCATATACCATATTTCGGGAAAACCGTATGCCTGGCCTGGGTTTTGAAAATCGACCATACATCAGTCCCGTAAATATGGCAAAACTCATGAGCCCCATTAAAGCTTCTATGGCTGCCAGAAAACTAACGATCGCAGATAAAGGATATAAAGAACCATATCCGACCGTCGTCAACGTTTGTGCACTGAAAAAAGAAGCAATCAAAAACCGGTTCTGAACTTCATAATCACTTGTCATTCCGATACCATCAAAGTCGATCAACAAATAGATGCATGCGAACACAATATTTATAACCAAATAAAAGCCGGCGATATACAAAAAAAATCTGGGCCAGCTGGTGGTGATCAGATTATGGAAGAGAGATTTTTTTTCTCCGATACGGACCAGGTTAAAACTCCCATCCTTGTTAATAATCCGTTTATTCGACCCACTGTATTGGTTGGTAAATCCAAATTCATCCCCTTTATTTTCAGGTCTATTAAAACGTTTGTGAAGCAATTCATTGATCGAAGCCATGGTTTAAAGATCACTCATATTTCGTTTTCTTTTCGAAAATATACATCAGGAACAATACAATCACTGGCAAGGCTGCGACCAGGAGACTGATATGCTTTTGTTTTACAGTGAACCGGAGGATAACGTTTGCCAAAACAACTAAAATTGTGAGAATTGTTAACCAGCTATTCAGATCCGTACTGGCGCCGAAACTCAATCGCAGACTACTTCCAGCCACAAGCAATCCTACCAGTAACAAATCAACGATCCAAAAAAGCCAAAAGAGAAAATTCATACATCCCTATTGAAATAAAATTTATCCCCCTACTTTTTCCCATGGCCTGAATGCATTCTTCACATTCCGCAATGGCGAACGAAGCTCAGGGAAATGGCGGATCAGCACATCTTTCATCGTTGTATCCTGCACCCAATCCATACCGGGTTGTGTATAAATATGCGGTTTAAAATCTGATGAAAGAAAACGGTCACTCTTCAACCGGCGTGATGCCATCAGGATAAAGATGCGGAATGCCGTATCACTAAATCCAAATCCTTTTGGCAAAGGCTCTGAAAACATACCAACCTGGAGATCCACTTTTTCAATATCACCGGAATAAATATCACTGATCTCCTTAGCCAGTTCTTTATTCCCTCCTGTCAATTCTTCGAATGTCTTCGCGGGCTTCATATGGATGAGGCGGCGGAATGTATTGTATCGGGGCACACCACGCTCGCGGTCACGAAGGATATCCACGGTCGCCAGGTCGAGATGTTTGCCATCTGGCGTTGTAATGTCACGCAGGAAATTCGGAAAATTATGAATGGTGATCGCACCAGGATGTGTGATACCAAACGAATAGAATAAATCAGTAAAAGTCAAACCCTTCTCCATGGGTGTGCGGGCATGCTCGAAGATGACATCATTCATCTCCGCGGTGTATTTGTATGCACCTGTCTGTACATCATGAAATGGAATATTGTCTGGCAACAAAGGATGAAGACGATACACAGACACAAATTCTTCTGTGAGCGTGAAGGGTGCACCATGATGCTCCACTTCTGAACCCGGTATACCGCTGATCACTTCACCTTTTCCTACACGACCCCACATCTTGTAGAGTTTTTCCCCCATCAACCCCCACCAGTTAGCATTCATCGCGATCTCAAGAGCTGGGTGAGGCAGAATAGCAGGTGTCCATTCTACAGTGTGGATTTTTGCCATCAATGCACAATTGACAAGACGTGCAGTATCAAATAACTGATCGCTCGACCAATCCGGAAACTCACGCTTCAGATGGCGCGCAATGGAATTATGTTCTAACGCAAATAATGTGTGCAGCAATTCCAATCCCAGCCACCAGTTGTCCGTAAATCCTGAAATCGGGATGCCTCGCTGATCCCTTGGCAGGAAATGATCCGTGTCACTATCCTCCACATGTAACATGCCATCAATCGCTTTGCCGCGGAGTAGTTGTGTTTGTGTTTCATTGGATCCATAGATCTGAGATCCATCCCACCAGTGTGTGTTTTTATTTTTGTACGCCGGAAATTTGCGGTCGATCTCATTCAGCGGTGTATCCTCGAGTGTGCGATGTATTTTCATCTTATCCTCACTCCAATCATCACCGGGAGGTAATGGCACTTCAATTTCTTCTGTACTGTCGAAATGTCCAAACCAGTCATGCACCATAAATTGTATCCACGGTGCAGCTAAGAGGTTGACAATCGTTGCAGGTTTAAATTCAGTACGCTTCATCAGCTTTTCACTGATGATCCTTGGATTGGGAGTGAGTAATTCTTCATCTGTAGGACGTGCTGTATATTCCCGGGGCATGTTTCTCCCGAGACGCATACCTGTACACCCCATCAATGGTTGCTTGAGATCATTGAACTTGCCATCCGAGTGACGTATACTCATATACTTGGTGTCATGATATGGACATGTCTTGGGATCACCCTGATGAGTTTCATCAGGATATGTGTCATACAGGTTTTTGGCTCTCAATTCATATCGGAACGAAAGTAGATTGATGATGCCTACCCATTTTGGCAGGCGATGCCATGCGACGACTTTGTTGACGCCTTTAAATAAGCCGACAACGGCTCTCTGGGAAGTTGTGAGTTTCATGTGAGGCAGGTGTTTATTATGGGGTTGTGAATTTACTATTTCTCTTAAGGAATTTGATCAGCGTAGGGTCCCGAAAAGCTTAAAGATGGGATTGAATTTAGTATGTTAATAACTATCCGGGGCCATTCATTATCAGCGCGTTAGGAGCTAGTGGCACTACTGGTAGTGCCACTGGTTAATTTTTACGTGGATATGCGGGTGGGCCGGGGATCTCAGGCCGGCTCTTCAGCTCCTCCAGGATCACCTCGATTGCCTTGTCCAATTGGTTGTCAATGCCCTTAAACTCATCTGCAGGATTGTTGATAACCTCGATGTCGGGTTCGACACCATGCCCTTCCATTGGCCATGATTTACCATCAATATCATATCGCGCATATTCCGGACGATTCAGGAAGCTGCCATCAACAAACGGAAGTGTACCGCGTATACCAACTACCCCACCCCATGATCTTCTTCCGATAAGTTTTCCAAGTCCATACTTACGGAAACGATACGGGAAGATGTCACCATCCGATGCAGAATACTGATCGAGCAACAACACCTTTGGACCGAGGACCATGTCCGGGTCTACATTGGGAACAGAAATATTTCTTGGCATCGTAACAAAAACAGGTTCGCGTCTGAGGCGCTCTGCAATGTGAGGTGAAACATTTCCTCCTCCATTACCACGATCGTCGATAATCAATGCTTTCTTCTGAAGCTGTGGATAAAAATATTTTACAAATTCATTGAGACCACCAGAACCCATATCTGGAATATGCAAATAACCAACTTGCCCATTCGTCTTTGCACTTACATAGTCAATATTTTTTCTGACCCATTGCAGATAATACAGATCAGATTCATCCGCGGTAGGGATGACAAGAGTTTTGCGACTTCCGGCTTTATCTGCTTTGTTGTTAATCGTTAGCTCTGTTGTATGGTTTGCTGTTCCGATCAGTAATTCATAGATATCGGTTACGGTCTTTGTGCTGACACCATTGACTTCTATAATGTATTCGCCCTCTTTGACATTGACACCAATTTCAGTAAGGGGTGAACGTGTGGTTGCAGTCCAGTTTTCTCCTTTTAATATATTATCGATTTTAAAATATCCTGATGCATCACGGCTGATCTGTGCTCCTAACAGACCCGTCTCGATCCGCGGAGCTTTTGCCATATCACCACCACCTACATATGCATGACCGACACTCAATTCTGAGATCATTTCTCCAATGAGATATGAAAGATCTGCGCGGTGATTGACATACGGCAGCATCGCAGCATATTTTGCTTTCATGGCCTTCCAGTCTACACCATGCATGCCCGGATCATAAAAGAAATCGCGCATCTGCCTCCACGCTTCATTGTAGATCTGTTCCCATTCTTGTTTTCTGTCTACCAGCAACTGCATATTGGATAAGTCAACTTTCTTATCCAGTGTCACTTTGTCTTTCGGCAGATCAAGGATGGCATAGCTTCTGTCTTTTTCCAACAACATTTTTTTACGGTTGGAAGAGACAACATACCGATTGAACTCCCCTACTTCACTTTCCTTTTTATCCTTTACATTATATACTTTCAGCAAGACTTTCGGGGAGCGTGTAGAATTCGTCATGTAATACACGGCATCATCCACAGCACTAAGTGAAAAATAATTTCCTGCACTGACCGGAAGAGACGCGACACGATCTTCAATACCATCAAAATCAATTTTCACCACCACACCTGTTGCAGGCTTGGGATCTGTTTTTTTGTCATCAGTAGCTGCTGTAGAAGATTTTGATTTTTTATCAGGAAGGTCTCCCGAGCCTGCAAATGAAACTGCGGGTGTATCCACCTTGATCTGTACCTCATCATTTTTTGGAGCCAATGGCGATGGAGTTGTTTTTGATAATGTCAGCAGGTACACCTTTGACATATCTGAATAGCTGTGGTTCCATTCTACCTGGCTGTACGTAGGAGCAAAGTCACGGTCAGAGACGAAATACATATACTTTCCATCCGGGCTAAAGACACCACTATAGGATTCATACCAAGGATCTGTAACAGGTGTCGACTTTTTAGTTACCATATCATAGATATAGATCCTTGCACGGAAGGTATCATCAACCCTGCTGTAGGCGATCCATTTACTATCGGGAGCCCAGTTGGCACTGCGATATTCACCGGCATTAGCTTTATCGATCAATATCAATTCTTTACTTGCGATATCGACATAGTACAAGCGCAGTTTATTATCTGACCACAGGATCTTTTTACTATCCGGTGACCATGATAACCCATACTTATATGTATCACCTTCCTTACTCACTTTGATCGCTGCTTCACTTGCATCCTGTTTCTGGATATAAATTTCATCCTCTCCGGAAACGTCGCTGATGTAAGCGAGATACTTTCCATCAGGTGACCAGGCAACTGAGCGTTCATGCGCACCAGGTGATTTCGTAAGATTGCGTGTGATACCATCTTTCGCAGGCAATGTCCAGATGTCTCCACGGGCGGTCATCGTAAGACGATTGCCATCAGGCCCCAGATCAAAGTCGCCATTTTCAATAAACTTCGATGCATCTATCACTTCATTTCTGCCACCGACTGCATCATCTGCAATGACGATGTTGACTTTTGATGCAGTTTCTGTAGCAAGATCAAAAAAGTAGATATACCCTCCGTTTTCATACACAATGGCATTCTGACCAAGTGATGGAAACTTGATATCAAATTCAGTATAGTTTGTAAGCTTGCGGGTCTGTTTCGTTGTGATGTTATACACGAATAAATTCATTGTACGATCGCGGTCACTGCAATAATAGATCCTGTTACCGGACCACATGGGGAAAATATCCTGCGAAATATTATTGGTAATGTTTTCCATCTGGCCGGATGCAAAGTCGTAGATATAGATATCATCGGCCATGCCACCTTTATAATATTTCCAGGTGCGGAACTCACGGAAGACCTGGTTCATGGCGAGCTTTGTCATGTCAGCATTATAAGAACACCAGCCACCAACAGAAAATGGCAATTGGGTTGACATGCCGCCATTGACACCTGCAAAAAAGAGTTGGCCTTTAAAGTCATTAAAGGATTGTTTGCGACTTCGATACACGACACCACTATTGTCAGGTTTCCAGGTCATGACGATATTATTGGGACCCATGCGATCGCTGACTTCATCTCTGCCCAGGGTAGCTGTGTGTGTCAGACGAACAGGAATGCCTCCGTTAGCCGGCATCTTATAGACTTCGGTGTTTCCGTCATATTGACCAGTGAAGGCGAGGGTGTTACCATCAGGAGAAAATCGTGCAAACAATTCATTCCCAACATCAGACGTCAGTTTTCTTGCCACACCTCCGGTTCGGGTGACTGTATACAGATCACCGGCGTAGGAAAAGACAATAGATTCATTGGAAATTGTGGGGAAACGGAGCAGCCGCGCTTCCTGCCCCGAAAGGCTTACGCCTGACAGTACGAACAGCAGGCTGGTTATCATTTTGTTCATGGGTCGAATATACACGGAAAAGCTTCCTGATGTAACCCGAAGAACAAATCAAATTTAAACACAAAGCGCACTAAGGATTCACGAAATTCACCAAAGGAGTAGAATCGTGTCCTTTGTGCATTTCTTGGTGCCCCTAGTGTTAAATTTAGTTTAGCTGGTTTTCAGAATTGGATGGAATACATGGATAATTCATCACCTTCCGATATAATTTTTTTTTCAAACATCATCCCAATTTTTTCAAGCAATTTTATAGAAGAGAAATTGTTGGGCAGTGTGATGGCAACAACTTTTTTAAAACCTAAATGGTCTTTGCCCCATTCGAGCATGGGAAAAGCAGCTTCATACGCATATCCCTGGCCTGTATATGCTGGTAAGAACGCAAAACCAAAATCCACATCATCCAGGTAATCACGTTTTGCAAAACCGCATGTGCCAATCGCAGAATCTGTTTCTTTCAGCACCACGACTGCGAAACCGAATTCATTTTCCTCAAAACTTTTGATGCTTCCGTTTAACAAATAGTTTTTAGCATCTTC
>JANPKZ010000281.1:0-5325 GCA_031426295.1 Saprospiraceae bacterium | reverse complement strand
CGGATCGTTTTTTACAAAAAGTCCAAAACCTCGATGTGTTTAGTAATGTCAGGGGTAAAGGTGAAATCCTGCATGAGACGATCAACATGGGTGAATTCCAGGTGTATGATTTTTATGCGCAGTACGATGACATGCATGACCACCTTACCATAACAGGTCTGTACAGTGACAGAACGATTGCACGTGCGCAGGGATTTTATTTTGTCAAATATCAACAGGGGGATACTCATGATCTTCATTTCCTGCCATTTGATGAATCGTTATTGGCGGAAGTAAGTGGAAAAGATGTGACAAACGTGCGGGGTCTGACGGATTTTAATGTGCAAAAATTAGCCTTGCGCCAGGATGGCGGTGCAGTTATTATTGCAGAATTAAATAAAGAATTTTCAAGACGCTCGACTTTACCATTGCGCAGAGATAATGGTTCGTTCACGAGAGGTGGCTGGGTGGATTATTACTATGAAGACCTGATCCTTTTTGCGATCCATGAAGATGGAACGGAGCACTGGAAAAAAGTACTTCGCAAGCGGCAATACTCACAGGATGATGACGCGATCTATTCATCCTTCTTTCTGTTTAAGACCCCATCCCGTCTTCGGTTTTTATTTAATGATGAGATCAAACAGGAGAATACAGTTGGTGGATATGAAGTGACGGGAACAGGGTATGTCGAACGAAAAACTGTTTTCAATACGGACTATCAGCGTCTCAAACTTCGCTTTAAGGATGGAGTGCAGGTTGCTTACAATGAGTGTATCGTGCCCAGCGAACGCAACAACAGGCTTAACCTTGTACGGATTCAGTATTGATTGTTAGTTATTGTCTTCTTTTTCACCTGCTTCTTTTTCTTCCACACCCACATACTGTCCATTACTATCAAAAAGGTAATCCGTTTTATCTACCTCTGCTTCATAGGATGTCACGCCAGAAATAGTGATGATCTTAGCGGCTTCCGCTATCTTTTTATCTCCCAATTGGGATCTGACATAATCCCTTACAGCCTGGGGTAAAGCTTCCCCCGTAATTTCAGTTTCTGTTTGTACCACACTGCCATCTGCATTGAAGAGGATGGATGTCGCAATTTGATTTACCTTAAAAGACGATTCGTATTTTCCGTCCTCAATTTCCCACTCGGGATTTTTAACATCAGCATACAGAGACGCGAATTTTGATTTTACAGCTGCCGGCACTTCTGGTTGACCACTGGATGGAGAACATCCATAGATGCAGATAATCAAGATGATGAAAAAGGTCCAGGATGGTTTCATAAAGAATGCTGGTTTTATTTGCTGTTTCTGAAATTATTCAATTGAAATTAATACAATTTCGAAATTATCTGTCAGGTCAATTTCTTTGATAAATCCAATGCCAGAGGCATAAAATTTTTCTTCGTTGAGATCCGGTTCAAGTTCTGTGAAATTATGAGTACGGATGCAATTTGTAAATGTTCCATAGGGGACGGTGACTGTAAGATTCACGCCAGTGATTTCAGCTTCATCTTCTGCTTCATTAAAATAATACTCCTCACGGTAGGACATGCCCAATACAGGGTTTGCGGGCATCAGCAAACCAGGCTTTGCTCCATCAATTCCCGCTTCCCAGGAGCCTCCATGATCTTTGATGGTCCCATCGGGATTATAATTATTCACATCCTCACCGAAATACCAGACGTTGCCATCAACATCCTGGGCGTACCAGTCATCAGCTTCTTCTACAAGTTTACCATCGATAAATGCTTTAAAATTTACAACGACGCATGTAATGCCATTGACAACACGTGTAATATTCAGACGTTGTTCTTCAATGTGTTCAAGACCATCCGGTGATTGTCCTTCATAGATATACTTCTGTCCATTGCCGACAGGGTAATAGGGATTCGTAATATTCGTGGGGTTTGGAAATCTCGATGGACTTACATCAGGTTGATATGAAGTGTCTATAAGTCTTGTTACTGTATCTTTTCCACAACCAACAATTGTTCCTATGACCAAAAGGATGAAAATGCTTAGGCGATTCATGGTGTATTTTTTTAGGGTTACATGATGGTGTAAATTTAAGAGGAGATCCTGGAGAAATTCTGTGCCTCAGAATATAATTGTAATCGTGTGGCGTCCCTCCTCATGTACGTACGAAATTTCAAACCCATACATTATACATATCTCTCTTACAATAGAAAGACCCAGACCGGGAGATTCCGATGTACCTGAAGCTTTTACGAAACGGTTGAATAGTTGATCCGGATTCAAGCTTAGAATATCACCCCGATTTTGGATCCACAGTAAATGTTTATGCAATTTGATCTCAACAACGGTGTGATCGTGACCATGTTTAATAGCATTGCCCAAAATATTAGAAATCAAAATTTCTCCGAGGTATCTGTTCACATTGATGATGATATCTTCTCCGGGTAAAAACACAATTTGGAAATGCCTGCTTTCCCATACATCATGAAGTGAAATAATAAAATTCTCTATGAGACTGCGAATGGAAATATTTTCTGTTTGTGTATACAGGCGGTTTTCAATTTTAGATAATATTAAAAGTGATCCTGTCAATTTTAAAATTCGGGAACTGGCTGTATAAGCATCATTAATCAGGAGTATCTGATCATGTGCAAACGTACCAGATTGTATCAATAATTCAAGTTTATTCCGTATAATAGTTATGGGGGTTTTAAGTTCATGAGAGGCATTTTCTGAAAACTTTTTTGCATGCTGATATTGGGTATGAAGTCTGTTCGTCATCTTTGTGATCTCCACTGAAAGTTGCTGAAATTCATCCGTTGTAGTTGGTGATACCTGAACTGGCTGATCACTCGTAAAATCCATCCCCCTCAGTTGAGAAAGAATCTGGTAAAAGGGCCTCCAGATTCGTTTGGAAAACCAACCGTTTAGAAATAATAAGCTGATCAGGAGACAAACCATAAATATCAGTAATGAAAGACCTATTGTTTCCAGCAAATCATCCTTCTCTATCAGCGGCGTTTGCAGGATGGCCTGGTACATTTGGCCCGAAGCAAAAACTGGAAATCCAACATATCGATACGGCAGATATTCATCTTTCAACGGACTTTCAAGGAACGTGTCATGAGAAAATTGTGTCGGCTCATTGGCAGCTAGAAAAACAACTTTTTTATCAGACCATGAAACGGTTTCTGGCAAAGAGCCATGCAATTGAATGAATTCAATAATTAGGTTTTTCTCAATTTCGAGTGATTCGTTGATCTCTGCATTAAGTAGCCGGGATATAAGAGAATAACACACGATCCCGGAAATCAGGAACATCAGAAATGTAATGAGTCCATAGGCAGCGCTTGTTTTTGCGAGAAGTTTCACTGAATACTGAATTTATATCCCACGCCATAAACTGTGCTTACATATTCCCTGCAACCACAATCCTCAAGTTTTTTACGTAAGTTTTTGATGTGGGAGTAAATAAAATCAAAAGAATCCATCATATCTGCATGATCACCCCACAGGTGTTCGGCAATGGCTTCCTTGGTCAACATTCGATTTTGGTTACTGATAAAAAACAACAGGAGATCGTATTCTTTCCGTGTAAGGATCATCCTATCACCATTGGCCTCTACTGTTTGTTCATCTGGTGAAACAATTAGATTGCCAACAACCATTTTTTTATTGCCGCCGAATTTCCGACGACGAAGAATTGATTTTATTCGCGAATTAAGTTCTGCGAGATGAAAGGGTTTTGATAAATAATCATCTGCCCCCAGATCGAGTCCATTTATTTTATCCTCCAGGGATCCCTTTGCAGATATAATGATGATCCCGGTATCAGGATGATGGGATTTAATGGCCTGGATAAGGTCCAATCCGGAACCTCCGGGCAGAGTAATATCAATCAATGCGCAATCATATTGGTAAATCGCGATGCGTTCATCCGCATCTTCAAAAGACATTGCCCACTCACAAATATTACCTTCTTGCTGCAAATAGGAAATAATGGAGTCTGCTACATGTTGTTCATCCTCCACCAGGAGCATCTTCATTTTTTAAAGATAGGAATTGGAATCTGTAAAAATTCTGTAGCTGATCAGATTTGACAGATTTGTAAAACTTTTAAGGTCATGCCCACAGACCAAGCCTGTTGAATACATCCTTTCCCCCGGGAAGGAGAACCACCATCAAAAATTTCAGAGATCGCATGGATCCCATCTTCATGATAAAAATGATGTTCCAGTAATTTGGAATTTTGGATAACATGTAGTTTTGCTTCCTTCGAATAATTATGAACCTTGAGATACGCCAACATGTATTCTCCCCATAAATATCCCCACACTGTCCCCTGGTGATACGCGTGATCACGTTCCCATTGATCACCTTTATAAAAAGGTTTAAAATCGGGGTGCGATGGTGACAATGACCGCAATCCATAATCGGTGTACAGATGTGTTTCTATAATCTTCAGGACAGACTCACATTCTTTTTGCTGCAAGGGTGAAAAGGGTAAGCTGATTGCATACACCTGGTTGGGTCGTATGGCGTCATCTGTAAACTGGCCGGGTATCAGTACATCATTGAGGTGTCCTGCAGCATTGAGGAAATAATGGCGGAAGAATCCTTTCGTGAGTTTAGCTTTTTCACGAATGTCATCTACCGGTTTTCCAATTTTATCTCCCAGGTATGCATGTATCATCAAGGCATTATACCACAACGCATTGATCTCGACTGCACATCCCTGCCGGGGTGTGACAACATGATCACCCACTTTAGCATCCATCCAGGTGAGCTGCGTTTTTGCTTCGCCACCGCATAACAATCCCTCCGCGGTTACATGAATGTTATATCGCGTTCCCTGATAATGTCTATCAATAATGGAAGTAAGTGATGGATAAACTTCGGAGATAAATGTTGTGTCCTCAAATTTTTCAAAATATTCATAGAGGGCAACAAACAACCATAAGGTGGCATCGATCGTATTGTATTCGGGTTCTTCACCAAGATCCGGAAAACGGTTTGGGATCATGCCTCTGTCGAGGTAGGTTAGGAATGTGCGGAATATGGATTCCGCTTCTTGTTTTTTCCCAAGGGCAATGACCAATCCCCTCATCGCAATCATCGTATCTCTCCCCCAATCGGTAAACCAATGATAGCCTGCAATAATCGAATAGCTCCTGGAAGATAATCTCCATACGAGGAATTGGTCACCACTTATCATTAGATCTTTTAAAAATCCTTCTTTGTGATCTGGAGCTATTTCCTTTAATCGCAGGAGTTCAAAAGTTTTCCATGCTTCAGGTGTACCATCAGGTATAGATTCTTCCACACTGAAGACCAGGTATTTTTTTTCTCCTGGTGAAAGTTC
>JANPKZ010000280.1:0-4536 GCA_031426295.1 Saprospiraceae bacterium | reverse complement strand
AGTGAGGGCCCGGTAGATGTAAATTCTCACAATGGATTGAGGGAATTTGAATATTATGGAGGAATTAATGAAAGTGATAAATTAACTTGTTCTAATTTTCAAATTGATTTTAGCCAAAATATTTACAAAATATCAAGATTTGCAAAAGAGGCAAAATTTCATGGGGAATGGTTTAGGTCCCTAAAAACCAAATTTAATGAGGCCTTTTCATTTGAATCCCTAATTGAAAATTGAGCCTAAATCCATGTCTAGGAAATTTGAAAAAAAATCAATCAATTTGGTCAAATTAGGTGATGCTTGCCAAATTATTATGGGACAATCTCCCCCTTCTGAAACATACAATACGAAAGGTAATGGTTTGCCATTTTTTCAAGGTAAAGCCGAATTTACAGACTTATATCCGGTGGTTGAGAAATGGTGCTCTAAGCCAAACAAAATTGCGAACAAAAATGATATCCTACTTTCTGTCAGGGCGCCAGTAGGGGCTGTTAATATTGCCGATCAGATATGTTGCATTGGACGTGGCCTTGCTGCAATTAGGTATAAAAACCCCAAGTACATATATTACTTTATAAAATCAATTGAAAAACAGCTAGATCAACAGGGCACAGGAACAACTTTCAAAGCTATTTCAGGTGATGTTTTGCGAGATACTATCATTCCTTTACCTGATGATGAAGTCCAGAATGAAATTGTCTCTCAAATCGAAGAACTCTTCAGCGAACTTGACAAGGGAATTGAAAATCTGAAGCTGGCACAGCAAAAGCTTAAGATGTATCGCCAGGGGGTGTTGAAGTGGGCGTTTGAGGGAAGGTTGACGAATGAGAATATGAAGGAGGGGGAGTTGCCAGGAAGTTGGAAATGGATAAAGCTTGGGGAAGCATGTCTTAACGTCGAATATGGGTCTGCAACAAAATCCAAGCAATCCGGCAAAGTGCCAGTCCTGCGAATGGGAAACATTCAAAATGGAAGGTTTGATTGGAGCGATTTAGTTTACACAAGTGAGTCTGATGAAATTCAAAAATACCTATTGAAAAAGGATGATGTGCTTTTTAATTGGACTAACAGTGCAGAACTCGTAGGTAAAACGGCAATCTATAAAGGGGAGAGACCTGCAATTTTTGCCGGTTACCTAATTAGTGGAATTTCCGCACAAACTGACCCCCCATTTTCGCTCGATATTGACCCCCCTCTCATGACTTCATTTTTTAGATTATTTCAGGCTTGATTTTAGCAGGTTAAAAAATAGTTATTCCAGTTCGTTTTCCTTCGTGGTTTTAGCTTCCTTTCTCCTCAATGATTCTCCCTTCAGTTCTATCCGGTGAGCATCGTGAACGATTCGGTCCAGGATCGCATCTGCTACAGTTTTTTCTCCTATTACTTCATGCCATTGCCTCACCGGGACTTGCGATGTAAAGACCGTGGAACGTTTTCCGTGTCGATCCTCTATGATCTCAAGTAAAGTTAATCGACTTTGCATATCGAAGGGTTGGATACCAAAATCATCGAGAATCAGTAGGTCCTGTTTTTCAATCTTAGCCAGTTCTTTTATCGAAGAGCCATCGGCTTTGGCCATCTTGATCTGAGAGAAGAGTCTCAGCGTATTTGCATAGTATACTTTGAATCCAAGTTGACAGGCTTGATGCCCAATAGCAGATGCGAGGAAACTTTTTCCTGTCCCGGTACTGCCTGTGATAATAAGATTCTCTTTCCGGCTGATAAAACTTCCATCTGCCAATCGATGGATTTGATTTTTATCCATACCTCTGTGTTCTCCGTAATCGATATTTTCAATTATAGCTTTATACCTGAACTTAGCATTCTTCATACTACGCTCTATGCTCCGGTTGTGTCGATCATCCCATTCGTGATCGATAAGGAATGCCGTCAGTTCGTCGGGCGTATAGTTTTCAGTCTTGCCTTTTTCAAGACAAGTAGTGAATGCACGATGCATACCTAGCAGGTGCATGCTTTTCATTTTGTTTAATGTTTCCTGATTGTTCATTCTTGTTTATGGTTTAAATGATGAATAATAAATTCTATTGGTAATACGAGCTACCTCGAATGTTTTCGTGTTCGGGCATCTCCTCTGATATTTCTTTCTCGTCTTCACGTACCTGGTCAAGATTTTTTTCTAAAATTTGTAATACAGTTGGATAGTTATAGACTTCATAGTTGAGCGCCCGTCTGCATGCATTGATCAGTCTTTCTTTACCCACTTTACGTTGAAGATTTAATATTCCTGCACAAGACTTATACGCCTGTTCCGGATGTGCTTTAGTTTCTAAGATCGCTTCGATGTATTTTTTAACTACCTCATGAATTACTGCAGCTTCCCTGATAAATTTATCAGGTGTCCATTCGGTCAGGTAGCGATGCGCGGAAGCCATATGCTCGCTGAGCGTCGTATACTTATATCGGCGCTGATCCCTTGTGTGTGTGGCTATACGCTCGTAATTACTGAAGATCTCTACCCGTTCAGAATTATAGAACAGTTTCACTTTCCTACCGATGAGCGTATGCGGCACACTGTAGTAATGTTTGTCCACCGCTAAACTGACATGACCATTTTTCATCACGGTTACTGATTTGTATTCAAGGATCTCAAAGCGATATGCAGGCAATGGATCTAACGCTTCACGCTCGACCTCTTCGAACAATTGTCTGCGACTATAATTTCTTCTGCTCAGCAGCATGTTATTATGTTTGTCCAATTGAATAGCAATGGCTTGATTCAATTCCAACAGTGAGTGAAAAACATACTTTTCAATCTCAGCATAAATGCGCGTATAGCTGATCTTAACGGCTCCTTCCACAAGTGACTTATCTTTTGGCCGATAAGCTCGTGCAGGTATCACAGCGAGCCCGTAATGCTCTGCAAAGGCAGCAAAGCTTTCATTAATGATAGGTTCATACTTGCTGCTTTTGATAACGGCCGATTTTAGATTGTCAGGAACAATGGCCTTAGGAACACCACCGTAGTAATGCAACGCATTTTCACAACATAGAATCAATTGTTCTTTTTTTTGTGATTCAACGGCTTGTATGTACGTTAGTTGACTACATCCAAGAATAGCTGCAAATACTTCAACTTCTTTTACTTCTCCGGTTTGCTCATCGGTGATATGTAGTTTCTTCCCGGCAAAATCGATGTACATTTTGTCACCGGCTTTGTGTTCGATGTGCATCACCGGTTTAACCTGGTTGGCATACATGCGATAATACCGGTAGAATTGTGTGTGGCCATATCCATTCGGATAATCAACTCTGTATCGTTCCCAAATTTGAGTCATAGAAACTCCGGGACGCTTGAGTTGCTTTTCCATGGCAGGAAGAAGTGCCTGAAGCTGCTCTAATCTTGGATCAGCTCTTATATCAGTAAGATTGGCGAACCGCATATCCAGCTCATAATCACTCATGAGATTGATGTCCTCCAACGTCAATTCTTCGAGCGTAAATTGACGTATATAGCGTTTAACTGTATTGCGGGACACACCGGTTAAACGTGTGATTTGTTTGGAGCCAATACCTTGCGTATGGTGGCGTAAGATTTGTCTAACTTTAGTCATCAGGATTGTTTTATTGGCCATTTAGTCATGTGGTTTTTAGACCAATAACATGAACTAAAATGGTGGCTAAAACAAGCCTTCAAAAACCTAAAAAATGGGGGGTCAATTTAGAGCGGATAGAGGGGGTCAATTTGCTCCGGAAACAGGGGGGTCAGTTTGGAGCGGATGGAGGGGGTCAATTTCAGCGGATACTCCAAACACAGGGTCAGACGTGGGGTGATCGTGAATTTACCGAATCACACTTTTCCGCACTAGTTAGATACTACGCTGAATCCAAAGGGAAATATTATTCTATAAGCCATAAAAAAATTACTTTTTGTGAATACGTCGGTGTTATTCAGGTAGGAAATCTGGTAATTGAAATCCTCCCCAAAGCGGATAAAAACTCAAATGAAAATGAACAGGTCTGGAGAACCAGACTTATTTCAATGCTACGGGCTGTCGGCCTATTTACCATTGATGCACCCTCCAGTAGTTCTTTACGTATAAAGAGAAACTCCATACTTGACCTGTATTTAAATCTCTTTGTGAAGGAAATGGAGTTTCTTCTTCACCAGGGATTAGCTAAAAAGTACAGAAAAACTGAAGGCAATTGCAGTTCGGTAAAAGGCTCAATTATTTTTAGCAAGAATATTCAGCAGAACCTGGTCCACCAGGAAAGAAGCTATGTGAGGTACACAACCTATGATGTTAATCACGAGATCCATCGGATTCTCTACAAAGCGATCAAGCTCTTATATCTGATAAATACACTTCCCGAACTACAAAGTAGCATAGGTACACTTTTACTTCATTTTCCCGAAATGCCAGATGTAAAAATAAGTGAGTCGACTTTCGACAAGGTTTCATTCAACCGTAAAACCGAACGGTACAAGAACGCATTGAGCATAGCAAGATTAATCTTGCTCAATTTTCATCCGGACATTTCCAAAGGAAAAAACCATGTGTTAGCACTGCTTTTTGATAT
>JANPKZ010000279.1:0-6046 GCA_031426295.1 Saprospiraceae bacterium | reverse complement strand
CCTTCCAAACGCGTTTGCGCGCATAATGGACTCATCACAATAAGTGCTAAAGAAACTGGAATGAGGAGCCGGAGAAGTATTTTTTTCATCATTTGACAGGAGGCGATTTATTTCGCAACACTACAAATGAAAGGGATTGCCAGCGGTAAGCTTATCGTGATTTATCAGTATTCTGACAGGGTATCAGAAATCAATTTTGTAATAAAACAAAGGCAAAAACCCGAGTTGATACTCTTCACGTATAGGTTCTCCATCAGGACTGTCTGGCGAATAGGTCAGCGTGAGAATATTGCGGGTATTGAGCAGATTAACAAGGTCAAGACCAAATTCATGCGTCACCCGTTTGGCATTAATCCGGTAATTGAGTTTTACGTCCGTACGGAAATACGGTCTGAATTGTAGGGTATTGACTGTCGAATCTATATACACAATTTCCAATTCGGATGCTGAAGCTTCCTCGTCTACAGGCCCATACCAGCGACCACCTGCATAGGTGACCTTGCTGCCGATGCTGAATACATTTTCTTTTTTTGTTACAAATTCTTTTGTAAAAAGAGCATTGAATGCATACCGTCCGTTGAATGTCGTATTCCTCCAGATATCATCACTTCCTTTATACTTCGAAGAATACAGCGATCCCGTAAAATTATATCCATCCTTCTTCTTTCGATTTTCTTAATAATGCAGCAGTATTCGGTAACTCCCATTTGCGCAACATATTCTGACGATGTGTATCCACTGTGGCTTTTGAGATAAATAATTGCTTGGCGATTTCTTTACTGCTCAATCCCTGGTCAAGACACCTGATGATCTCCTGCTCTCTTGGGGTACAATCATGTGTCTTTGGAAGGATACGTCGGATGCGGCGATATACTTCATGGCACATGTGACTTTTGTCCGGAGCGAAGGTGACGTCATAATTGTTAGGGCGAATAGAATTGACCATGACGGATACATCATGAAAACACATCACACCATAGGTCGCTTCTCCACGGTCATCACATTGTGCAACAAACGTGGTGCGCATGAGTCTCCGTAATGAATCATTAGGACACTCGATATTCATCAACACCTTGCAGATAAAATCAAACGGTTGACTTTTGCATTCCCGCGTGAAATCCTGCATGACTCTATCCACCTTCCGGATATGTTCCATATCGCATGGCTTGGAATACCGTGTCAGGAGATTATATGTCACCTGGGAGATTCCCAGGTCCAGGCAGATATTTTCCTGATAGACAATCTGGAGGGTGGGCGTATACCTGAAGACTACATAAAAGTCAGGTCGCAAAAGATTCAGGATCGGATGGGTGGAGAATATGGACTTCCAGTCGGGCACCTCCTGAGGTGGCGCTGCATACCTGTTCCCTGCGGTATGGGTGATACGAAGTTCGCCTGAGAGGGAAGCGATTTCGGGTCTGTATGACCTGGTGGAGAATTGGTTTTGAGTTGTCATTGTCTTACTTCTTTGAGTGTGTAAAAGCCAAAATTTTGACTGACTCAAAGGTGGGTGAGGTGCATGTTCACCCCTCTGGACTGGACGACTTAAAAGCAGGACGAAGGTTTCTTTCGGGTTTTACCGACTAGCATTATTGTGTTTTTGGGGGAAACATTGGCGGTTAACATATTGAAAATGTGATAGTTATGACAGTGTGGCACACCTAGGTATGCCACACTGTCATAACTCGCTGATTATCTTTTACTTACGAGAATCGCTGGGCGAATTCCCAAATTCCTGGGCAAAACACCTTGAAAAATAATTAGGGTCAGTGAAACCCACTTTGTAGGCGATCTCCGTGACATTAAGCTCATTGGATTTCAGCATTTCCCGGGCGGCGAGCAGACGTACCTGTCGGATAAAAAGGGAGGCTGAAAGTCCCGTTAGAGCCTTCAGTTTTTTGTGCACCTGCGTCCTGCTCAGGTAGATCGACCGGCATAGCTCATGTATACCAAACTCACTGTCATCCAGATGGTGATAGACAATGTCCCTTACCCTACCCACAAATTCATCTTCGCGCTTTTTACTGGAGTATGTAGCTGGATCGGTAGTAAGGCTATGCTGGGTATATCGCTCCTGTAATTCCTGGCGGCTGTCAAGCATGTTTTTAATCTGAAGTCGCAGTTCTGTTCTGTCAAATGGTTTCGACATGTAGAGATCTGCGCCACTTTCAAGACCCGCAATACGGGAAGGTGTGTCTGTGCGGGCGGAAAGCAATATAATAGGTATGTGACTGGTGATCTCATGTGCTTTGAGTTCGCGGCAAAGGGTCAGCCCGTCTTTCACCGGCATCATGACATCACTGATGATAATATCGGGAACAGATTCGATGGCTTTGTCGATACCAGACTGGCCATCTTTACGGAAGGTAAGTTGAAAAGCATCTCCCAGGCATACCTGCAGGAATTTGATTACGTCCAGATTGTCTTCTACGATCAGGACATCCGGTAATTCGCTTGACGCCTCGCCGTTTTCACTTTCTTCCAACAACTCGGGTGCTGTAATGAAACCGGGTGCGATCTTGTTGATTTTGGACTTAAATAGATCGGTACTGACAACTTCTGCATTTGAATGCACCGGCATGGTAATTGTAAATTGAGTGCCTTTCCCAATTGTGCTTCGAACTTTTATTTCACCTCCCAGGACTCTGACAAGTTCATGTACGATGGATAACCCAATACCTGTTCCGAGATTTTTGCCCGTATCATCTGCCTGAAAGAATCTTTCAAAAATATGTGCCAGGTCTTCTTCTGGAATTCCTTTACCTGTATCGCGTATGACAATTTCGAGGGACCCATGATTTCCCGTATTTCGCGAAGATAGTTGGACATAAATATTTCCTTCTTCGGGTGTGAAACGTATGGCATTAGAAAGGAGATTCGAAATAATGGAAAAATATTTATCGGGATCATAATCCAATTGGATCTCTTCTTCTTCACAAAGAAAGTGGAGGGTAATTTTTTTTGTTTCGGCATGTCCGCGAAAAGCATCGATGACATAACCCACGTATGACACGATGTCACCATTTATCAGGTTAACCGGAAGGGAGCCGTTTTCAAGTTTGCTGAGATCCAGTATCTGGTTGATTAGGTTAAGTAGATTACCGGCATTGCGTGTAATGATCTCTGAACCTTCATCGACCCAGCGTTTTGGATTTTCTTTGATTACTTCAGACATGCCGGAAATGACTGTAAGAGGCGTTCGCAATTCGTGTGTCAGGTTGGTGAAAAAGCGTGACTTGAATTGTTCGAGCCGTTTAATTTTTTGCTGGTCTTTTTCGATGGCTTTGAGAGCGAGGAAATTGGATACTCTCAGGTTATAATCAAATGCGTCGAAGAAAAATGTGATGAGGGAAAGGAATACAATTTCATAGTACATGGCAAGTTTGGAGTAATTGTCAGGAACCTCCTTTTTTAAATACACTACTATGATCATAGGTGGTAATGTGAAAAAATAGAAGACCATCAATTCCTTAAATGACATGGAAAACATCCAGCTGCAGATAAAAACAAACGCGAAGAACATCACCAGACCATTCCGGTTAATAAAAACCACGATCGCCATTCCGAACAAAAAAATAAATGTGATAAATACCATCCCCCATATGTGAATGCCTCTTCGCAATCGTGTTGAGATCACCCACGGTTTAAAGAAAGTCAGCGACAAAACCGGTATGATATAGATCAGTCCGAAGACATGGAAATAAAACAGAATTTGATAGGTGTCTATCGTGTAGAATTCACCTGATTTTACGCGACTATAGTCGAGTGGTAGCAGAAGAACGCTGACCATTAATCCAATCCATGCACCAACACGGATCCTGTCGATGCTTTCAATGTCCTTGTATTCTGTAAATTCTTTTTCCAGGCCGGGCGGGAGGTCCCGACGAACTTTGAGTATTCTTCGGAGAAAGAGGATGGTACGGTTGGAATTCCATTTACCAGTTGACATGAGAGGAGAGTTAGTCAATTGAAGATAGATCTCAAATTAGGGAGAATGTATGAGGGTGGTATCGTTATAAATGGTGATGTTGGGGAACATGGAATGTAAAAGCGTGCCGTCGAGATCAAAAAAAATTCCACCAAATAAAATTTTGTGAAGTAAATTGTGAATATACTACAGTATTATTATTTTATTACATATGTAACTCTCTGTTTACAACTTATTTAAATCCAATTTTAAGCGATTTTCAAACGCCCAAATTTTTCATTTTATTCAATCTTTAAGTACCCTAAAATCCCCTTCCATGCCACCCCCAAACACATCCCACTCATCTCATTAGCGCCGGACACGCAGGCCTAAACGCAAGTTATTTTCTCTTCCTAGCCAATATCAACCACCTCGTTTTCGAACGAGGCCAAATTGCAGAATCATGACACAGCCAACGATGGATTCTTTTGAGGATGCTTCTTTTATTAATTCACATCTTCAATCCATCATTCCGGCTGTTTTGTCAGTTTGATTTTCTATGTTAGCAGACGATGAACAACTTCAACTATAAAAAATATTTCCTGACTACGCTGGTAGGTGCGCTTAGCATCAGTGCATTGATCGGAATCTATATCTTCCTCGCAGGTGACTTTGGTGAAACAGAAGGACAGATCCTGGCTACAACACTTTCCCTTGGCGGTTACAGTCTCCTAGGGTTATGCTGTGCCACCGGTCTCAACAAACCAAAGTTTAGTATGTATGCAAAGATTGGAATGGCATGCGCTGTCATCGGTTTTTTTCTTACAGTCGGCGTCATCTGGGAAATCCTGGACGGCGACGATACCTGGATGACCATGGTCATGTTTTTGATCCTTGCATTTAGTTTCGCGCATATCGCACTATTACTCCTGATTCGACCCAAAACAAAACTCGTCAGGATCGCACTGATCATCACCATCGTATGTATCGCTATCGTAGCCCTCATGCTGATCAAGTCCACCTACAATGAATTCAACGAAGAAGAATTCTACTTCCGCTTGCTCGGAGTCTTTGCGATCCTCGATACGTTGGGCACGCTCACCACACCTATCATGAACAAGATCTCAGAGGACAAAACTGCTCCTGAGGAACTGACTGCTCCTGCTGAAAACGATATATGATTTTTGATTTGAATATTGAATTCAATCTTGGACTTTTGAGATTTGCGATCGTCCTTGAGCAATTATGTTGGAGCCTAACAATATCATTCTAATTACTGAATACTGAATCCTTTTTTACTGAATACCGAATACCTCTCACTCTCTCACTTCTCTTGAACCCCCTCCACACCGACATCCTCATTATCGGAGCCGGACCCACCGGCCTGATGGCAGCTTGTCAGCTCGCACGCTTTGGAACTGACTTTATCATCATCGATCATAAGGACGGTCCCACAGAACAATCCCGGGCCATCGCTGTCACCTCCCGAAGTCTCGAGATTTATCAGCAGATGGGACTCATCGATGAAATCCTTCGCGATGGACAGCCCATTAAATCATTCAGTGTATACAATAACGGAAAGCGACAGGGCGAAGTAGTGCTGGGAGAAATCGGTCATGGACTCTCCGAGTTCAATTATTTCATGGCATACGAACAAAGTAAAAATGAAGACCTTTTATCCAGGCATCTCCAATCACAAGGGAAAAATGTCATGTGGAATACAAGCTTTGTTTCCCTAAAAAATAATCCTGACAATGTTAGCGTCATAGTCTCTTCTTACCAGGAAGAGCAAACAATTACAGCCTCATATGTGATCGCATGTGATGGAGCCAGCAGCCCCGTCAGACATCAGCTGAACATGAATTTTGTCGGCGGCACATACGAAAATAAATTTTACGTTGCTGATACCATGCTGACATGGAATGAAGGGTACGAACGGCTCGCAGTTTTTCCCGGTGATAAAAATTTTTCCGGCTTTTTTCCAATGAAAGGAAAAAGTAATTATCGCGTGCTCGGAACATTGCCTGTGGATTATTTCAAAAAAGAAAATATCACATTTACTGACATCGAACAATCTATCCGTGACACTATTAAGATCCCGGTCACGTTTGAAAAAGTAAATTGGTTTTCTGTGTACAA
>JANPKZ010000278.1:0-18082 GCA_031426295.1 Saprospiraceae bacterium | reverse complement strand
GATTTTCAAAGCTGACTTCCGGTGGTTTCCAAAAGATGATTTCTTTTTCTTTTCAGCGACTAATGATGCCAATGTCCGGCTGTTCCGCCTAAATGATGAAGTGATAAATATTCTTCTTACCGGTATCCTTCCTGAAAAATTTGAATGGTCACCCATAACACCCGATCAACTCACAACAGGAAAAACCTTGATTACTTCTTTTGCTAATGTCATAAAAGATTTCAATGTTGAAACCGCGAATACATTTATTGATACGCATTGCACCCCTGGTGTGATCGAGCGAAATGGCCGTGACCGGTTGATCGGGATCTTTGATATGCTCAGCAAGGATACACAGGGTCGCGCTGTTGAACAGGTGTTAACCAGTGGCAACCACATTCAGTTGATCTATCCCATGCCGGATACAAGTCAAAAACTAAAAATCACTTTATGGATGGACAATCAAAAGCTGGATCGGTTAAACGCAGATATGATAGGCGGCTGAGATCGCTATTGCCTGTAAAAGGTATAGTCAATCCCATCACCTGTGAGATCTTCAACCCTAACATATAGTGTATCGCCAACAGAAGGTGCATATTCAGGTTGCATATGCAACGGCTTCATATGATAAATAATGCGCCGCGGAAAATCATGATCTGGATTTTCAAATACAAAATGAAATCCTCGTGACTTCACCAGTTTGAAAATTACCGGATGGGCACTATTTTGATCCAGTACAGTAGGGATATACCAAAAATGTTCATGACTGAATGTAAGTTCAATGGATTCAAGAAGTGTGGAATCCTGGTTCTTAACAGTAAAGCCCTTACCGAGAATGGTGTTCTCATCGTGGACCTTCCATGTTTCAATTCTGGCTCCGCCATTAGGCTCTTTCATTTCCCATGCACCTGATAGCCAGGTGAAAGTTTCCACAGGATCAGAGCCCTTTAAGGCGACAAGTAGAAGAATACATAAGAATACCGCAAGATGTTTCATGTACCTAAGATACTCTACATACCTCCGTCGCTGCTCATCACCTGGATGGCATAGCTTGCAACCTGTCTGCCCTGTGTTTTACCTGCCTCAGTATCAAATTTGTAATGAATACCTGCATAGGCACGGGAAATGGCAGCTTCATCAGACCACGCCTGCGCAGTCGCAGCTTCGGATGGAAATATCTCTGACAATACATCCGCTGCAGCAGCAGAAAATGAAGAATGCCCTGATGTATAACTTGGGAAATTAGGTGTTCCTAGAATAGTTCTGAATCCAGGTATTAACTGAATAGGACGTGGGTAATGATAAAAATATTTTGCATCCCAGCATGCGATGCCTGCATCAACAATTGCCATATTCATATATGCGTAGACACGTGCAGCACGTAACGGATTGTATTTATATTTCACGATCAGATCAGATGCAAATCGGTTCCAATGACCTGGAGGTGTATATGTACCTAATCCATCCGCCCAGAAGTTTGCAATAGCACGTTGATCTTTAGTCAGATTATCAGCTATGTCTTTTAATTCGTTCGTAGCTGCTTCAAATTCGGCTGAACCAGGAGTTGGTGGAGGAACGGGTCGTACAGCTTCTACATTTGGTACAAACCACATCTGTACTTTTCCAAACCATGGTGTGATACCAACAGGACGTGGTGGTGTTTCAAGATTTACCCAATGATAGCCATTACGTGCATCCGCTGCATCTCTGATACTGTCAGATCTCATACGAGGCGTTTGTGCATTTTTCATTCCGTCATTCGCGGCACGCATCCTGAAGACTTTTCCAACTGCACGACCTAGTGAATCACCGGCGACAATATCACTTTGGACATTTAGTCCTGCCCATTCCAGACTTTGCTTGTGCTCAGAGGCTTTCGCAGCGATATAATCTTTTTCCAATGGAAACATGGCAGTCAATATATCCTGTGATACAGCGGCAATGACAGCACCATCAGATGGGTAACTGGGGAGAATATTTTTTGGAAGATATGTCGTAATGGTCGGATCTGTTACAAATGGAGAAGGCCGATTAAACGAATATTTATGATGCCATGTCGCGATCAAAGCATCATATTGAGCCGCCGCCCAATATGCAAATGCACGGCTTGCATATGGTGGATGTGCAAAAGGAAATAATGGATATTTTCCCGGATCAGCAGAGTTAGGTGCAGGATAATTCCCTGCACTGTCTGGTGATGGAGCCAGGTTATATTTTGCCGCGAGGTCGCGCATGATCTCATTCCAGCGGATCAGTCCATCGCCATTCCAGTAATCTACTGCAGCCTGCTGATCACCGGTGAGTTGAGCAGAAGCACTTTTAAGTGTTGCAAGTTCTGCGAGATATTCAGCTGACGTAATGTCTTGTGGAGCCGGTATTCCGATCTGAGCAGGAGAACTCAACAGGTTTGGATTCCATGTGCCGCCGTTCTCATCAACGGATGCGTATTCATAGGGATCAAAAGCCAGTGATATAGGAAGATCCTCGTTGCATCCTGTAAAAAAGGTACCGGCAATGATCAGGATGACAAGAGAAGGAAGTAGATGTATTCTATTCATGATAATATGGGCGAATGAAAAATCAAAGGATGTGTTCATTAATTATTGATGATCTCAGTTTCTTCCCTATTCCAAAGTCCGAATTGATATGTAAGACCCGCATTAAAGGATAATGCTTTACCTACATTGCGACCAGAAAGAACTTGGTGTACAGATCCCAGAACGCCAAATCCAGAGTGGCCGGGAAATACCTGGAATCCTCCCCCAATACGGGTGAAAATCATTTTATTGGCCGGGAAACCTGAATCCTGGCGACGGATATCAAAACCCCCAAGAGTATTCATGCCTTCATACATGGCTTCCACTTTGAGCATGTCTTTCAGGAACCAACTGCCCAGTGTTACACCGTACGTGACAGCATTCGGCATATCCACCTCATTGGAGTATATACCATGTGTGGTGTAATAATAATCACGCTCGATTTTAGATTTCCCGCGAAGATGATATCCTGCCTGGCCTCGCAGATATGGTCCTGCATGAAGTTTGTATTGCAGAATGCCCCTTGTGGAGAGATCTCCGCAACCAAGGCCCAGACTATACGGAGCATAATCCTCAACATATTGGGATACCGGTATGGTAGCCCCAACTACAGCGTGCAGTGTAAGATCTCCGGGATTGGTGTGCACATCAATTGCTGTGACTTTCAACCATAAACCTGCGTCCTGAAAACCCTTTTCACCTCGCAGATAACCATCACTGGATTTGGTAAAAACGTATGGCAAAGCTGCAATGACATTAAAACGGTCACCAAGTCCAAGTGCCACCATTGGCATAATGGATTGCCGGGTATATGTCCCGATGTTGCCATTGACACGAAGCAAAGTTCCTTCCCAGTATTCGTCCCAGGTTTCGTGACCATACATGGCTGCTATGCAGATCTGTCCATCGCCCATCATGATCGCATCAGTAGGTGTCTGCGCTTTAGCAGTGGCTATACAGCAGACGAATAGTGTGTAAAACCACCAAAACTTGAGTCTTGTAAACATGTTGTTGAAGTTGGCTGAAAACTGGTTTTCACTGCAATTTTACCACAACTGAAGTGGATTTTATACTCTGAGGAGGGTCAAAGCAGAATTCTAAGCAATTTCTAATGGATAACATACTGATATTTAGATCATATGACCCCAACCGAGGATAGCTGACAAATACATTTCAATTGCCGTATATCAATTAAATGCAGTGAAGAATATTTACAAATAAGCTATAATGAAAAACGGGCTACCCCCGTAGCCCGTTACCCTAATACCTCACTCTACCCTAAAGTCTTAGTGATAAAGAAAGGATCAACTGGCTTCAGCTTCATGATCCTTTGTGTTCACTGACACAAAAGTCTTTGCTTGCAAGGCTGATCACAAAATATTTGGGATGATCGGGCTGTATTCAGGAATGAGCAGGGTTTCTTTTTATTCCCCGCCGATAAGCCATTTTTTAAACTCAGGAGAACGCTCCTTACTCACAATCGCATCTTCTTCAGTCGGTGGATTGAGTTTAAGCTTCACGCGTGATTTTGAATAGGCTATCATCTCATCGATAGCCTCCATCTGTACGATAAACTGCCGGTTGATCCTGAAGAAATGTAAAGGATCTACCATGTGCTCGATCTGATCAAGACTTTGATCTAATGGATAACGCTTATTGCCCGGTAAAACTGCAAAGCTGATTTTATCTTTTGAATAGAAAAACGCGACTTTATCAAGATCGATCAGTTTAAGCGTCTGACCCATCCGGACTAAAAGCCGTTTTGCTTTCCGGATGAACCCTGCTTCCTCAAGTTTGTGTATCAGATCTTCACCTGTATCTTCCGGTTTATGCTTCTTCTCTACTTTTTCAAGTGATTGTTGTAATTCAACCTGCTTAATAGGTTTTAATAAATAATCGATAGCACTTACTTTAAATGCTTTCAGTGCATATTCATCATAAGCTGTAACAAATATAACAGGAGATTCTACCGCTACCTTTTCAAAAATATCAAAGCTGGAACCATCAGCAAGATGAATATCCATGAGGATAACATCAGGCGAAGGATGCGATTGGATCCATTCCACTGAAGCCTCAATACTGCCGATGACACCTACCACGTGGTATTGTGGATTAATATCGCCTAACAGCTTCTGCAGCCTGCGTGCTGCTGCCTGTTCGTCTTCAACAATTAATACATTCATGATTCTTACTCTTTAATAATTGGAATAAATACTTTAAACGTATCCTGGCCTTTTTCCACCACTACTTTTTTATCACTCATTAACTGATAACGTTTGATGATGCTCTGCAGACCAAACTGTGTTGAAACCTCTGGTTTAGGTTTAGGTTGCAGATTGTTTTCAACGATAATATAATCTTCATTGGATGTGATGTAGACGTCCAGAGGCTTATGATCCGCGATAATATTATGCTTCACTGCATTTTCAACAAGCATCTGCAACGTCAGTGGAAGTATGTAGGCATCTTTTGGCGGAGCAGACATGTGCAGCTTGAGATTCGAGCCGTAACGTTTCTCCAGCAGGTATCCAAAATTTTGCACCAGCTCCCATTCCTCTTCCATGGAAATGGTATCCTGTTGACGATACTGAAGGATACTTCTAAAAAAGTCGGACAATTTTTCTACGTATTCAATAGCTACTTCAGGCTTTTTGGTATTCTCGTCGATGATGGTAATGAGGGTATTGAAACTATTAAATAAAAAATGAGGATTTATCTGAGCTTTCAATGTTGCGAGCTGGGACTCGATCATTTCCTTTTTAATATTTGCCTGCCGCTCTGACCGGCGTTCGCGTGATTTTACAATCCAGTAAAACAACCCTGCTGCAAGAACAATGATGGCAGTTATAAACCAGTTTTCCAGCCAGAATGGTTTTGCAATGGTAAATGTATACGAATCAATAGGCTCATCCAGAAATGTTTTGTTTTCTGACGCTTTTACTGAAAATGTATAAGTGCCTGGAGGCAAACTGGAATACGAAGCCACATTATCTTTTGATTCTTTCCATTGCAGATCATATCCTTCTAACCTGTACAGGTACTTGACACTTCTGGGTGAAGTATACCACAAACCAACATAATCAAACGTGATGTAATTTTTATTGTGCGCAAAATAATTGACAGTTGTATAGTCTATTGGCTGTTCATACACCGAAACGCTGGTGAGTTGTGTGCGGGGATGAATACTCAGTTCGTATTGAGATGCATAATATTTAATGATCTTATTCTGGCCGCTGACATATACATGGCCTCTTGAATCCGTGGTTATGGAATTCAAACTGGAATCGATATAGTTGACACCGATCTCATCAGAGTAATACATGAAATGTCTTCGTTCCGGCTCCATCAGGTCAAGACCTCGCTGGTGTGCCAATAATATGTCACCTGTACCTACGGTTGCCATCGACGCTATGGACATATTGCCAAGACCTTCATTAAATCCCAGGGGCTTGAAATTATACCCATCAAATTCGACTAATCCACGATCCGAGGTATTAAACCACATGTGACCCTGGTGATCTTCGCATATGGAATATACTGTCTCAAGAACGGTACTATCTGCACCAGTATACTGCCTTACGCTATCCTCCGTGATACAATACACACCATTCCCATTGGTAGCAAACCATACTTTATCCTTTGAATCCACAAAAACCTGGTATACAAAGTGCAAAGATGATTGCCATGGATCACTGATCAGCTGAAAATCGAGATCCTTGTCTTTCAGGATATTTTTCTCTTGTGAAAAAGATACAACACCTTCCAGGGTTGCAATCCATATTTTATTTTTGGAAGAGGCTATCGACATTATACTATTTGCCACTATCGGAATTTTATTTCCGGGATAATAGATTTCTTCTGTCATCGGATTATAAATAAATAAGCCTTTATCCAGCGTGCCGATCCATAAATTGTGGAAATGATCCTCGGCAATATCAGTGATATTCCAGTCATACCTGCCAGCCTTACGAATAGTGCTGCTAGTGGTAATTGATTCTTCCTGGAGTTTATAGAGCCCCTTTTTTGTTCCGATCCAGATATCATCACGGTGATCAGCAAATAACGTTTGAAGATCACCAATAGAAGTATTCACAGATTCAAATGGGCGGAACGCAGAAAGTAAAAAACCCTCCTGTAAAGCAACCCAGATATTACCTTCCACATCTGTCAGGATATCTGATATCTCTCCCTGGCGTAAGGCTAACAGGCTCAGTACCTTACGGACAAATCCTGACTGGGGATTATATCGCCATGCACCATTTTTACGTGTCCCGATCCACAATTCTGTTCCATCAAATATTTCAAATGCTGTGATCTCATCCATGCCCACGCTGCTGAATGGTTTGATGATCTTTTGCAATGCAGCCTGGTAATAGACCACTCCATATTCAAAGGTGCCGATCCAGATATTACCATTTTCATCTGACTCTAATGCAGTGATAATCTGATCCGGCAATCCATCCGAAAGACCGAGCTTGCGGATCTGCTTTTTTTCATTTTCGAAAGTGCAGATATTGATCCCGTCATCTGTACCTAACCAAATCTCCCCTGACAATGTGTATGTCATCGCGTAGATGTCATTACCGGACAATCCGTCTTCCAGTCCATAATTAAAAACACGTTTGCCTGTATACACATACACACCTTCCCCATAGGTGGCAAACCAGACTTGACCAATCTTGTCTTCAAGTATAGCGGTGATCGATTTGGCCGGATGTCCTTCCTCGACATCAAAACGTTGAACTTTACGAGAGCGGTCGAGAAAAAAAATCTCTCCCGTAGAAGTTCCAATCCAAATGCGATGTTGGCGGTCTTCAAAAAGCGATGTGACTTCATGCTGGCGGTGTGCACTATCAATAGGTACCGGATACGAATTGATCCCGTCAAATCTTACAAGACCCTGATCCGTACCCACGTAGATCATACACTGATGATCCTGCAGCATTGTATTGATAGACATGCCGGAATTGGGATCTCCAATTTCATGCTGGAAAAAAAATGATTCCTGCGCCCTAAGCGATAACGTCAGAAAAGGTATCAGGGCGAGAAATAAATAACGGATCATGATTTTATGCGCTGGTCAAATTCTATATCTACCATAACAGAAATTTGTTCAGCGATTTTTTGCTTTACGATCTTGGGAATCGAAATTCCATGATCCATGACAGGGACTGTAAATGATGTCTGCATATGCGCACCATCTTTCTTAAGGATAAGTGTTCCTTTGATGATCCGCTCTTTTTTGATCCCATGGATTTCCAGTTCTCCCTTGGCACGCACCACATAAGTGCCCGGAGTGTTGAACGGAATATCTTCTATGATTTTACCAATGAATATTGCCTTTGGATATTTTTTATGTTCCATATAATTTTCCAGGAAGTGAGTCCGCTGGATATCACTATTGAAACCCTGAAACGTATTGATATTTACAGAGAAGGCAAATGATTTGGTCGCCGGATTAATCAGACCGCGCAAGGATCTGCTCTCGGCGGAAATAAGCTCTAAAGGGGCTTCTGAATGAAAGTTAACCACGCCTTTTTCACCTTGATAAATATCATCCTGTGCATGAGCTTGCAGGAAGGAAAAGAATAAGACGGAGCAAAGGAGTAGGATGTGTTTCATAATACGAAAGCAAAGAAACGGTCAATCATTGTCTAAAATAAGCCTTTATCGAACCATTACCCCTAAAAGGGTGATGAGCAGGCCAAAAGCTGTGTTGAACGTAAGGACAGCATACATGTAGTGGAAATTGGACCCTTCCCTGGATTCAAACGCTCAACTAAAAGATCCTGGTTTCTTCAAAAACCCAATGAAACCTAAACAACTCTATTGAATGGAAAATTTGCCGGCCACCTGGCCATCTTTAGTGATAAAGTACATGCCGGCAGGAAATTGAGATACCTGAACCTCATGGTTTCCTTCATGCAATTCCTGGGACCATAATGCACTACCCTGCATGTTGAGAATGGAATATGACCCTTTCACTGGAATGTTGAAATGGATTGACTCACGGGCGGGATTGGGGCCTACCGTAAGGGCATAGTCCGAGATGTAAAGCGCAGAAGCTGACAGGAGATTATCCGTGCTGATCTCATCAAAGCATACATAAGCCGGAGTATTCATGCCAAAAGCACCCACATCACTTGAGCGAACCTGCATGACCAGAGAGTCAACTTCACCGAGAGTCGTGAGATCGATATACTTCCAATCGTCCAGGATATAATCTTTGGCTGAATTTGGTGAACGGTAATCAGCGAGATAGACATTGATACTGTCATCCGAAATAGCACCACCCTGGTATTTTTTAATCGTCAGCATAAAGAAATCAGGATCAGTCCCTGTTTCACCACCGAACTTCTTAGCAAAGGAATCTCCATCCCGCATACTCAGGTATGCATAGGTTGAATTAGTTACATAAAAACCGATCATCGGTTTTCCTACTGCTTTACCTGTTGGATAGATAAATTCAGGATCATAAACATATCCTACTGTATAATGGGTCGTGCCATTAGCTCCACTTCCAACTATCGAACTATATTGATTGGTAAAACCAGGTGTTGTTGTATTTGTATCAGCAGAGATCGCATACCCTGACCAAAAATCGAAATCCGCATTATAATCATTCGGGAGAAATATGGAACCGCTCTCAAAGCCATCAGCAGGCGAAGCATTATTAAGGTATCCACCGCGTGGCAGATTATATTCTTCAAATGTGGCCACTACCTGGCTGAAAATGAAGGTCTGGGTAATACAAAAAAGGAGGGCTAACAGGTATTTCATCTGCTGTAATTTAATGGTTGGGTTCTTGGTGGCTTAAAGTTACACATTCAGCCGCGACCCTGCGCAAACAAATCCGTAAAGCTCTAGTCAAATGAGAACTTCACTCCACCTGTAAAGGTCCGGCCAGGCATTGGTCGCCTCTCGATCACCCTGTAAGGTGTATCCCAGATGTTGTCAAACTGGAGAAAGATCAGTCCTTTCATTCTAAGTGCTTCAAACCCAAATGATGTACCTCCTGATGCAATATTGGAGGCTGCCAGGTCATCATTGATCCCGTTAGACATGCCAAACCAGTGATGAGTGTAAAAGATTTGAAACTTTTTGCTGCTCAGCGATATGCCAGCCATGATATTTTCCACAGGAACATAAAATAATTGTTCGCCGGCATCGATACCAAATTCCCTCAGCGGCGTCTCAAAAGTTGACCAGGTGAGATCGGCTCCGGTCTGCAATTCAATTTTTGTTTCCTGGCGTTCCCACCCTCCTTTTACACGCGCTTCAATACCCCGGCTTTGGACACTGGCTATATTCACCGGCGACCAGAAATTAGTTACACCTGGCACAGGTGGCATCCACATGATCCATTGGTCAATCTGACGTGTGTACGCTGTAACTGATGATGAGATATTTTGTTTTTTACTCTTATAATATAACCCTCCTTCTACCGTCAATCCTTCTTCAGGTACGAGTCCGGGATTTCCACCAGGTCTCCAGTTGAGATCATTCAATGTTGGAGTCCTGTAATTTCTCGACGCACTTGCTTTCAATGTAAGATTTTGCAGAGGAGAATATTCAGCAGCTACATCAAAGAGAAGTGGGGACCAAACTCCATCCGTAACTTCTTCCCGGAATTGTATGCGGAAATACCAATCACTGAAAGAATATCCTGCAGAAGTAAATACAGCAGATTGATTGCGATCAGCAATGTTGTCATAATTCTCGGAATTAGCATTTGCGATCTCGGTATATAACCCGCCAGTAACATGCAAGCGTTGTGAAAAATGTTTTGCGAATGATGCTTCCGCAAGCCACGTACGAAAACGATTAGATGTAAATAATAAAATCAGCGTATCCTGGTAGTCAATCTGCTCATCCAGCCACGCAGTTTTCAATTGCCATTTAGTTTTTTCTTTTTGCAGGTTCCATTGAAGTGATGCCCTGATATTATCATCCTGCTGAGCTGCTTTGCTGGTAGTCTGTGTTGATGTTGGTGGTATCTGCCGGTCAGCATATTGATACCAGATCCTTCCTACAATTTGTTCATCGCGATTTGGGATCCATGCTACCTCCTGTAATAAGCCAAAATTTTCAATCCGGTTATGCACTTGTTGTCTCACATCACTTTCTTTATTCAACCTGTACTTGTAATTATTTTCAGCTGCCTGAGTAAATGCACGGGATGAAAAACGAAATTTTTTAAATCCATAATCTAACCTGATGTTTCCTTCACGTTTTCCCCAGCTACCGATAGAAAGTCCGATTGCAATTTTGTCATTGGCCCGTATCTGATCATTGCCTAATGAGATCAGTCCACCCACTGCACCCGAACCGAATGCCGCACCATGACCACCATAATGCACTGCAGCATTGTCAATAAATGATGTGGGTAATAATGCAAGGTCTACTAAACCAATCATGGGATTGCGTAAGGGTATTCCATTCCAAAGGATCTGTGTATGGGAGGAACTGCCTCCACGTATGCCGAGTGTGGAGAGAGTACCTGCTCCATAAGACCGGATATACAATGCTGTGTTCAGCGAAAGTAAATTTGCCAGGTTGTCATAATGACGTGAGGCAATGAACTGACTATCTATGTGGTCTGTGTGCTTTCCAATATTGGTAAGATCAATGCGCTCTGCGGTGACTTCAATGGACGGCAATGAAATGGTACTGTCAATCTGGCTATGTAAAGGATAATATGCTGATATCCATATCGTGCACAATAGGGATATTGACGGAATTGCCCCGCTCAGCCATTTTATCATCTGTCAAAATTAAAGTATTTAGCCGGTGTTGGTGTTAATACCAAAAACGGCTAGAACGCTAGCTCACCAACAGTAGCCTGTTTACACCAACAGAGGCTAAGGATAAATCTTATAATATGGGGACTTAGTCGATTAAAAACAGTGAGATGCAACCTTTCGGCTCAATTTTGAGTCCTGTAGAAAAACGCAATACCAGACCAAGATGAAAAAATTAACTATTCTGTTTGTTTCCCTGTGTATTTCATTGACCTCTCTATTTAGCCAATCCTCTGAGACAGGAATCCAGGGAAAGATCGTCGATGAAAATAAAGATCCCATTACGTTTGCTACCCTGACTCTATTTAACCTGTCAGATTCTTCCATGGCAAAGGCCGGTTATTCGGATGAAGCTGGCTCTTTCATGATGACGCATCTTCAGCCAGGATCTTACTATCTGAATATTTCTTTCGTAGGTTATGATACGTATGTTTCAGAACCCATCAGTGTTACCGAAAATAACTTCAGCACGCTGAATACGATTGCCATGTCTCCATTTGCAACTGAACTTGGAGAAGTAGTTGTTGCATCTACGAAACCTCTTGTGGAAGTAAAACCTGATAAAACGGTTTTTAATGTTGAAGGAAGCATCAATGCCATCGGTAACAACGGACTTGAACTTTTACGTAAAGCCCCGGGTGTTGTTGTAGATAACAATGACAATATTATGCTGATCGGTAAAAGTGGTGTGAAAGTTTACATTGATGGCCGTCAATCGATTTTGACAGGTGATGATCTTGCGAATTATTTGAAATCTCTGCAATCTCACCAAATTGAAGCCATTGAAGTGATTACCCAACCCTCCAGCCGTTATGAAGCATCGGGCAACGCTGGCATTATCAATATCCGCCTGATCAAAGACAAGTCGCTCGGTACGAATGCAAATTTGAATTTAGGTTTAAACCAGGCTACGCATGGGCGTTACAACGGCGGTCTAAGCATCAATAACCGCAGTAAAGCAATCAATGTGTTTGGTAACGTGAACTATTCAAAGGGAGAAAATAGTGACTATAGCTTCTTCGAAAGAACAACACCAGAACTATACACAGATCAAAGTAACCGTGGCAGCAACAGTTGGGAAAATTACTCGCTTCGGGCAGGTGTGGATTTATCCGCTTCAACCAATTCAACTATTGGGGTTCTGTTTGATGGCTTTATCAATGATGATGTATGGAACAGCAGGATTAATACAACGATCTCGCCATCTAAAAATGCCGCCCCAATAGAACTTCTCCATGCAACCAATTCTGTAGAAAGCAACAGGGATAATTTCAACATCAATGGTAATTACAAATTTGACAACAAGAAAGGAACGATCCTGAATGTAGATGTGGATTATGGAAAATATTCCAGCATGGGAAATTCTTATCAGCCAAACTTCTATTCTGATCCCGTCACTGGTCAATTAACGGATACGCGCATATTCGCGGCTAACATGCCTACGAATATTGATATCAAGACACTGAAGCTTGATTATGAAAAAGGGATGTTCGGTGGGACTGTCGGAACAGGTTTCAAACTTGCGCTGATCAATACAGATAACACATACGAATTCTATGACATCATTGATGATGTACCGGTATTAAACATTGATCGTACCAACCAATTTGAATACGAAGAAAATGTAAATGCCGTGTATGTTAACTACAACAGGCAATGGAAAAAGATCGGATTACAGCTGGGTGTACGTGCTGAGCAAACCGACAGCAAGGGAGAACTCACCAGTGAGAAGCCGCAGGCAGATGAGACTGTGAAGCAGGATTATGTTGACTTCTTTCCGAGCGGTGGCATTACATACAATGCAAGTCAAAAGCACACATTCCGTATTACCTATAGCAAGCGTATCGATCGTCCAAACTATCAATCACTTAATCCGTTTGAATTTAAACTGGATGAGCTGACTTTCCAGAAAGGGAATCCTTTTTTACGTCCGCAATACTCCAGTAGCATTCAACTCGGCCATACATTTAATTATACATTGAATACAAGCCTGACCTACTCGCATACCAATGACCTTATGGCTGAGATTACTGATACATCAGGCACGAGAGCTGCATTTATCACCACAGAAAACGTTGCAGAACAAGATGTATTCTCGTTAAGTGTCAGCTATCCTTTCACACTTGCTAAATGGTGGAATGTATTTGCCAATACTGGTGTATCCAACGTGCACAATACAGCCGATTTTGGTGACAACAAGATTGTTGATATCAGTGCGACAACATTTAATATCTACATGCAACATACGTTCGCTCTTCCAAAGAGCTTCACGTTTGAGCTTTCCGGTTGGTATAATTCGCCTGGTATCTGGGGAGGTAACTTTGCTTCAGATGAAATGTGGGCTATTGATGCTGGCATCCAAAAGAAGATCTGGAAAGACCGCGGTAACATTAAGCTGGGTGTAGGTGATATTTTCAAAAGTATGAAATGGGCAGGCCGCAATAATTTCGGTGCACTACAAATGAATGCGATGGGGGGCTGGGAAAGCCGCCAGGTGAAATTAAATTTCACCTATCTCTTAGGGAATAGCCAGGTGAAAGGAAACCGGAATCGCAGCACAGGTATCGAAGATGAATCGAAGAGGGCTGCGACTGGGAAGCAGTAGCGGAGGCGAAGGCGAAGGCGGAGGCGAAGGCGAAGGCGAAGGCGAAGGCGGAGGCGAAGGCGAAGGCTAAGGCGAAGGCGGAGAGCTGAGAGCGAGGAGCTGAGAGCATATAAAATGGCAGTAGAATAAATTGGCTGTAGAGACGTATTGCAATACCTCTCTACAGCCAATTTATTCGTATTGCAAACTGTCTACTGCCATTTTTGTGCTTTTCTAATCATGGTTATCAATCAGAAAAACCCTCAGCAGTTCAATCTTCTTATCGCTCACCTTTTCAAAGACAAATTTATAATCATCGAGTTCCAACTCGCGGCCGGCTTCCGGGATGGTGCCGGATGTCATGACGACATAACCTGAAAGTGTTTCATATTCACCTTCGGGAAATTTTAATGCAGGAAATTTTTCGTTGAGATAATCTATCTCGAGCCGGCCGGAAAAAAGGTATTCTGTTTCGCTGATCTTTTCCTCTGTGTACTCTTCCTGGTCGTGTTCATCCTCGATCTCACCAAAGATCTCTTCTGTGATATCTTCTAACGTGATGATGCCTGCTGTACCTCCATACTCATCCACGACAACAGCTATGTTATTTTGTCTTCGCGTAAAAGTGCTCATGATGTCAAGTACGCTGGATACACCTGGTACATATGGAATCGGAATGATCAGATCCCGAATTTCCTTTTTTCCATTCAATAGACTTTGATGGTGAATATATCCGAGTATGTTATCAATATCGCCATCCGTCACCAGGACCCTTGAATGCCTGGTTTCTAAAAAAAGTTTTTTTAATTCGATCATTCCGTCACTTACATCTACATGCACGATTTCCGTTCGAGGCACCATACATTCCCTTGCTTTTACATTTTTCAATTGCAAAGCATTCTTGAACATATCGGCTTCCATCGAGTCATCATCCTTTGCCAATGAACCTTCCACAAAGTCCTGCAGGTCTAATCGTGTGAAAGCATCCTGTACGTCATTGATGGGGGCGCGGAAAACATACTTTAATAAAAGATTTGAAAACGTAATGATCACCCATGCAGGAAACCTCAAAATCCATTTGAAGAATACCATTGGATACGCTACAAGCAATAATGCCCTGTTAGCAAACAACCTAAAAATGATCTTTGGCAGAAATTCACCCAGCATCAACATGATAATAGTTGCAATGATCGTAATGATCAGGAGCCTTACAATTTCTGAACCCAGCCATGGAAGTAACATAGGTTCGATAAGGCGTGTCATCGTATATGTAAATAATACCAGCACAATATTATTTCCAACCAATAATGCACTCAGAAACTCTTTCGGCTTTTCGTAAAACCCAGAGATCAGCTTACTTCTTCGGGTTCCTTTATCGCGTTCGATCTCAACACCCAACTTATTCGCTGTTATAAATGCAATCTCAGTGCCTGAGAAGAAAGCAGCCAGGATGAGGGTCAGCAGTATGAGAAGGATCAATGAGAACATGCGGGGAAGTTACGGATTACGTTGGAAGAGGGTGTGTTTTTTGATTTCAGATTTATAGACACCGGACGCCGGATTTATGGCGTAGGTTATATATCGTTTCGCGAGAATGCAGGGGTAAACCCTGCATCTACTTTGATTCTCCAGAAGCGAGGAAGTTCAGTTTTTCTAATTTTATGCATACAAAAGGGATTTAGTGAAATTATAGTAGATGCAGGGTACCCCTGCATTCCAAGCTGATCTGAAATTGAGGTGCAAGAGTTCAGAAATCACTTTACAGATGTATGGACTACTCCTGCAATAAGGCATATTTGGTCTGGCATCTGGCGTCCTTTAATCTGGCGTCAAAAGCCCGTTTCGTATTACGAAACTCTCTCAAATGGAAATCTAAAGGAAATGAAATTACTCCCTCTTATAATTGGGTTCAACAGGAGGCTTTGGTCTCTCCCTTAAATTAGAATTCTCCCGATTCACGACTGACGAATCACGACTCACGCCACCAGAACTTTCCCCATCCAGGATTACGTCCCCCGACACGGCATGCATCTCATAGCGCGTAAAGGATTCATTCGATTTGAAACCGTGGCTATAAATTGTCTTATCAGCTTCTGATATTTTTACGAAACGATCTGTGCGGATCTCTTTCGTTTTTTCATCCCAGATCAATTCCGGTCCATCAAGACGCTTACCCTGATCATTGCGAAGCACAACATTTTTTTGCACTGTAATCGTACGGTCTACCTGGTTGCGAATCGCATAATCAGCCGTTAGCCAACTACGGGGTGCACCAGTTTTATCATAAAAAGTTACTTCAAGTCCTTCTGGAAATTCTTCAAGAACAGAGAACCGTTCCATCGATCTCCGCGACATTGGAGCTTTCATTTTGAAAACGAGATAACTGCTATCCGTATACGTCACATCAATGTCTTTTGCCTCCTCAACATTTTCAATTTTCGAAACTGTGTATCGTGAGAGGTCACCTTCTTCTACTACACAGGCAGAAAAGACAAAAAGCATAGCAGCAAAAAAAAGAAGTCGGTTCATGTAGTGGAAATGAAGGCTATCGCAGCACCGTTATCGTACCGGTATATTCCACCGGTATTTCATCCAGAAAATCAATCACAGCCCGATAGGTATAGACACCCGGATTTACAGGCTTACCATTTGACGTCCCATCCCAACCCATCGAAGAATCGTTGAGCATGGCATCCCCATGACCTTCCCATAGCAATCCACCCCATCGGTCAAATATTTGAAATGTATTAACGCCCACAGCAGCATTGTTACTGGAGATAGTGGCGCGATCGTTTATATTATCGTCATTGGCCGAGATCACATTAGGAATGAAAATGGGTTTATATACATCCACAAGAACATACACTGAGTCAGTATCTGTACATCCTGCTTCATTAATAATTGTGATCACATACCATCCGGATCTTTTTGGCAATATGGTAGGATTCAGTACGTTGGCCGGATGTGTAATAAATGTTGATGTATCCTGCCAGATAATTTGCTCGGGCAGGGTTGGAAATGCCATCGCATTTAATGTTGCCTCATCACCCAGTTGAACAACTATTGTATCACCTGCCTCCACTCGGAATGTGGTAGCAGGAAGTACAGTTACATCTACTTGTGCTTCACAACCTTTTTCATCCTGTATACACAGTGTATAATCACCTGGCAATAACGATGGAAAAACACTTGCCGGCTGATAGTCGACACAATCAAGACTGTATTGATACAACGGTGCACCACTAATGCCAACTCCTTGAATCACACCTGTGGCTGTCCCCGGACATAGTTGATCTGTGATGATTGCTGAAACACCTAGTGTACTTGTATCTGCGCAGCAAGGTTCGATAAAAAAATCAAGGATCTCTGTGACCACACAACCTTTCGAACTGGTGACTGTCAAGGCCACTTTCTTAGGACCAAATGAGTCATAGATAACAGAAATTGGTCCGATGGAATCGCTGGATTGCGGATTCGCACCAGCTCCAAAATTCCATAAGTATGCAACGATACTATCCGTAGGTGCGATAGATGTGTTATCAAAGATGATCGTCTTGTCACATTCAAATGCCTGAACTGCAGTTACATCAAAATCAGGTTCCGGACCCTGGAATGTTGCGGTCCCACCCCACTCTATTGCAAACCCAAGACCGGTCTGACTAAAATTATTGATCAGCATTGTATAACTCTCTCCAGCAACCACATCCATCGGACGCAGCCAACTATCATCATCACCTTCCTGACAACCGGCATCTTCGGTAACATCTGTACTGCCCACCTGGAGTCCTGTTGGCCCATTGCATCTTTGCCAGGATTGAAAGTTGATATCGCCATTAGAACCCGCAGCCATACATCTCACCACTTCTTTATTGGCACAATCATCCAATCCATTAGGCAGCCTGTAAATAACAAAATCAATATCATCTGATTCAAAACCCTGCTGATAGTTATTCGGTGTTAGAATAAACGTGAGTGTTCCGGATGTCTCAACTGTCCATGAATACCACACAGAACTTAATTCCTGGAAGACACAGGTATTAGTCACATCTGGATCCTGTATACCCACACCTAAAATCGTATCGATTACAAATTCCGATTTATCGCACAGGATTACTGCAGTACCACAGTCTGATTGAGGGATTGGAGGAGGAATAAACCCTTCCACGCAAATCTGGAAAGTG
>JANPKZ010000277.1:0-3411 GCA_031426295.1 Saprospiraceae bacterium | reverse complement strand
ATTGAATGATGGTTTTTTGAAAGTATTTCAAAAGCTTGGCACTTTCCGAAGTGAAGGTTCGCTGGAAGGTTGGATCAGGAGACTGATCTATCATACGCTGGCAGATTTTTACAAAAAAGAAAACAGTTATATCCGTTTTATACAATTTGAAGTACCGGAAGAAAAACAAACACAGTCCGCGCCATCTGATCCTCTGGAATTCCAGGATCTGATTGGTTTGCTGGACCGGATCCCTGAAAGATCTTCGGCGGTGTTCCGCTTGTTTGCTATCGAAGGGTATTCACACGAAGAAATTAGTGACATGATGCAGATCAGTACAGGCACTTCCAAATGGCACCTGTCACATGCACGTGAACGATTACGCTCTTTAATTATCAATGAAAATCATGCAAGAACAACATCCTTATAAAATGACACCTGAGCAAGGCTGGTCTCGTATGGAGCCGATCCTTGACCAGGCTATGCCCGTCCCTCAACGGTCACGTCGTTTCATACTCTTCTGGTGGACCGCTGCTGCAGTTATTGCTGTGGGCCTCATTGGATATGGCACGTGGATGAATAGGGATGCATTTACAGAGCCCGTAGCTTACGAACAAACTCACGGTAAAGAAACTCCTGCAGTTCAACAAACAGAAGATGTAGGAATCTCTTCATCGACACCTTCTTTAATAGATCAACAGGAAGTCACAAATTCAGAGGCAACAGAAGTATTATATGTGTCATCTGAAAAAGAGAATCAAAATGCGATTTCTCCTTCACGTTCCATTGTAACCGGACCATCAGGAAAAGTGAAATCTTCACATATGCCCTTAGTTGTTTCTTCTAAAAGTGAAATACAAACTTCGGGTTCGGCGAATACAAACCAATTGGTTGTTGTGACTGAAAATGGATCTATAGCTGCAAGTGATGCCGGTACAACTACATCAGTTGCTACTGAATTCTCTGAACATGTTGCTGCTTCTTCATCGCCAGCTTTAACAGGAATGAGTAAACTGGAATTCCTTCCACTCACCGATGTATCATGGGATACTGCCTCAGGCATCACAATGGATATTGAGCACAATGAGATCAGGAAGACTGTGTTGACAAATAGAAAACTGTTGTCACCTTATCTCTCCGTGAGCGGTATGGCCGGATTTGAAAAAGGATATGGAGGTCATGGTGGAGTCGGTGTTGATTTGGCTATCACGCCGTCACTTTCACTGAGTGCAGATCTTGGGTACACTATTTACAAACCCCGGGGAGAAGTTTTTACCCAATCCAGAGACTTGGCAGAATCAAACTCTGCTGTTCTGGATGATCTGGGTTACCTGGGTATTGGAGAATACATCTCAGCTGATGTACTTAAAAATACCAGTAACACACCTTCCACGATTGCCCCACTGGTAGAAACACTCACTCAGTTTCAATGTGGTCTTGGGTTGAAACTGGATGTTTCGAAAAAGATCTTTATAGAAGGTGGCGCTATACTTGGCTTTGGATCGAAGGGTGAAAGCAGGTATCCGATTGTGTCATATGATCCGTACAATGTGCCGATCAATGGTACGGCATATACCATCGAAAATTCTTTTGATACCTATGGTGTGATCCGGTCTACCACAGCATCACTGTACGGAAGTGTTGGACTTCGACCTTCAAGGAGATCAGAAATATTTGTTCAGTATCGTCATGCATTAAACTCCTATCTGACAACCGGCCCATCTCTATCATCTGCAGCGGTTGATCGTACGGATTATATCCGGGGATTGAATGTAGGTGTGAGGTATCATCTCTAAAATTAGCATTGCTACAAAATAAAAATGTGTTCATGAAAGGATCGAGGAGGATTGCGAAGCAACTTGTAGCCCTGGTATGTATGGCCGGAGTTTTCATTTCGTGCGATAAAGATTGTGAAGGTCAGCCAGGTGAGTTGAATTCCTTCGCTTTATTTCAATATGAATTCAGGAACGAAGCCTGGGGCCACCAGCATGAAGGATGGTTTATTGACAATGAAGGTAATGTTGGCAGGTACGAATTACCCGCAGATTGGAACGAGCCAGACAGCCTTGGATTTCTCACAGAAGAAAAGCTGGCGTCCAATATGCTTTTCGCGGATGAGATTATTGGCGACATCAGTGATACTGAAATTAACACCTATACATTATTGATGAATCAGGTTGATCCATTTGATCTCTCCGATGTTGATGTTCTGGGCGCTGATGGTGGTAGTAGCTTCCTATATGGATACCAGTGGAAGCCTTCCTTAGGACGTTTTCACAGAGTATTACTGGCGGAAGGGACTGATTTTTATCAGCGTAATCTGGATCCGGAAGCTGTGGAGATCACAGAATGGCTAATTGATTTGGGCAAAGAGATTGACCCGGGATTCCAGTTCCAGGAATAAAAACGTTGAGGCAAACGGGTTCTCCATATTTTACAGATCACATCAGGGCACATAGGATCTCTTAGCTCTGCCTCATGTTCGGTCTTTTAATTCTCACATCATGTTGTAAGGATGAAGAAGTGATTGGCTCTTTCCCGCCTGTATTTTTTCAATACGAAGACATATATGAGTCTGGAATCAACCTGCACAATGGATGGTTCATCGATACTAATGGTCACGTCAAAGTTGACAATCTTCCGGCCAATTAGGTATTTCCTGACGGGCAAAATTATATCTCCCTGGAAAATCTCAATTCAAATCTTTCAAAGGCCGATGTAACTCTCCGCCAAGTGGATGTAAATGAGTTGGAGGCGTATTCTCAAAAGATTGATGATGTAGATCCGGCCAATCAGAGCCAACTCGAATGTGGCTTAGGTGATATTGGTCATTTCCGTTTGTACTGTTATATCTGGAGACAGCCCAGGGAGGAAGGGGATTTTATGAGGTCATTGAATTAGCCGAGGAAGGTAATTGCTCTCAAAGAAACCTGGATCCGGAAGCGGTTGAGATCACATCGTGGTTGATTGATTTGGGACGGGAATTGGATAATGATTTTGGATTTTAATACCTGGGCAATAAAGGTGATGGCAGACTTAGTTTTCTTCCCAAAGCCATAATAAAATCTTAGTGGCACTACTAGTAGTGCCACTTGCATGTAAGGGATTTATTGTCAGGAGCCCTGGATAGTTATTAACAGGGAAAAACTGGCTGGAATTTTAAGGAAAGAAAATGGAGTGGGGTAGACTTGAGAAGGAGAGTGTAGCCGTTTACAAAGGTTTACGTACGGATGAAATTGAGAGTGTGCTGGATTTCAATGGTGTATATATTACAATTATTAAAATTGATACGTATATTTTGAATTTACCATGCTAAGTGTTAGTAAACGTAAGTGACGCGATATTTAGCATAAATAATTTTTAATCAAACGTATACATATTATAATAATAAATATTTCAACGGATATCTCCAATCTCAGTTTAAAAAGGTGG
>JANPKZ010000276.1:0-4619 GCA_031426295.1 Saprospiraceae bacterium | reverse complement strand
GTGACACTTTTCAAAAAAGTGTCACTTCTTTCAATCGAAAATCCACCTGTTTGCTGACCCGCTCACAGCGTCCGGGTAATATGCATTTGGGTGCATATCAAATTGTCGCTCGTTCAAGTAACTATGAATCATCTGGAATTTTGTACCGACAAAAAGGCCTCGGAGAGGCCCAACGTTTGTAGATTAAGGATCAGAGAACATCCCCGACCTCGGAGAGGTCGAACGTGTACCCGCACGTTGCACCGCGATGTTGACGGTTTGACCTCTCCGAGGTCGGGGGGGAATATTGAAACATACAGGCTACAAACATTTGACCTCTCCGAGGTCTTAGTAAGCATAATTCGACTCATGTTGATGATTGTCGCAGCTGTGGCTAATAGAAGAGACACTTTTCAAAAAAAGTGTCTCTTCTATTAGCCATTCGGGAGCGCGACAATTTGAAATGCACCCTATGCATTTTGATCATACAGCTGCGTTGTGGGGCACAGCCCCGGATATTGGACACGCCCGGCACAGCCGTGGCGCGAGCGGGGAGCAAAATGGCAGCGGAGTTGGTGAAGGGCATTACGCCTAGCGAACCTAAGAAGGCCGATCATCACCAGTTATTTAGCACCGACCTTGGCACCTTATATAAAGGGGACTGCCTGTCACTGCTGATGGAAACAGAAAGCGAGACGTTTGATGTGATTTTTGCAGATCCACCCTTCAATCTAAATAAGATGTATCCTTCTGAAATGGACGATAACATTTCCATGTTGGAGTACATTAACTGGACAGAGAAGTGGCTGGACGAATGCGTCAGAACTTTGAAAAAAGGCGGCAGCCTGTTTCTGTGGAACATTCCCAAATGGAATACCAATTTCTCTGCCTACCTGAACCAGCGCCTAACCTTCCGGAATTGGATAGCTACGGATATCAAGTTTTCTTTGCCCATACAAGGCAGGCTTTATCCGTCCCATTATTCGCTGCTGTATTACTGCAAAGGGAGCAAACCCAATGTTTTTAATCCTGACCGGCTCCCAATGGAAACCTGTCCGAAGTGCTATGGAGACATTAAAGACTACGGCGGATATAAGAACAAAATGAATCCGCTAGGCGTGAACATCACCGACGTTTGGCTGGACATACCCCCCGTCCGGCATGCGAAGTACAAAGCCCGGAAAGACGCCAATGAGCTCTCCATTAAATTGTTAGACCGTGTTATTCAAATGTCTTCCAACCCAGGCGATCTGGTATTTGACCCCTTTGGTGGTTCCGGTACTACCTATGTGGTGGCAGAAATCAAAAACCGGAAATGGCTGGGCATTGAATTAGGACCGGAAGATGATATTCTCACCAGGTTCGCCAACCTGGACCAGGAAAAAGACAACCTGGAAAACTACCGGCAAAATTATAATAAGCTGTTTCCCGATAGGATAAAGGCTAAACGATTGAAAAATGGGTTGTGGACAGACGAAACGGTAAGAGAGAAACAAGAAGGTATATTAACTCTACCTTTTGAATGAATATGGGCACAGCCTCAGTCATCACCCGCGCCAAGCAGAGTCTTGGCGCAGGTGGGCAATTCGCTTAATTTATCACTTAGTTTCTTTTTTTAAGAAATACTCCCCATTTTTCATATCAATCCAAATTTGCTTGAATATATCCTTCAAATTATTTTTCCCTTCCAATTCGTAGTGTAAAATGAATGGTATGATTGGAATAGATGCCTTGAATTTACCATCTAAGCTCATTCCCGTTTGCAATTTCTTTACCTCCTCTATCTTATTTACTACTGGAACAGGTAGATCATTTTTTATTGCGGAGAGATTTTCATCAATTCTATCCAACAAGGCTAAGACTTTGCTCTCTTCTAAACTTGAATCATTCGTTTTTCCTTCAATTTGTTTGATTTCAAGAATTTGCTGATTTGATAGGCCTAACGCTTTGACATATTTGTCAAAATCCTCGATTGATAATGAAGCATTGTTTTGAATGTTCATATCTCGTCCGGCAATGTTTAATTGGCCAGAGCCTTGGTTGTAAATATTTTCAATGTTCATAATATTTGGATATTTAATTTGGAAATCTTGATCAACTGTATTTTCGTCAAACACCCCCCTTAAAATTTCGCTAGCGGTCATATCTCGACGAGATTTATTACACCGCAACTTGTCGTTTGCTGCTTTTGCATCCAACACATCACCATAATCAAATTCAAATGGATGTTTTTCTACTTTGCATCTTTCACAATTACAAATAATAATTCTGTTTACTTCAACTTTCCCCTCATACAACTGATTTAATTCTTTCCACTTGTCCATAATACTTTTTATCAAGTATTCACTAAGTTTTCCTCTTGCACTAATTTCGATTTTGTTTCCCTTTAAGTTTTCAACTATACGAGCTTGAGCATCTTTTGCATCTAGTTCCGCGCCATCTATAACTGCTCCACGGCGCCAAATCCACGTCTGTTCTTCAGCAATGAATTTATGCAGAGTTACCATAAGTTGCGTCACCAATGGCCTTGGTAACCAATCATACTGCAAGTGTAGAGATACATTTTCATTATCATTCCACTTAGGGTTTTCAGGAGGATCTAATTGCAATTTACTTGGGACCACATATCGTTTCGTGCTATCATTTAGATAACACATTTTGAATTCGTTCATTAACTCCAATAATTCATTCGTTTTATCTTTATATTTCGGCTCGTCCCAAATTTTTTTTGCGTCAGATTTTGAAAACCACCCCTTTTTAGCTGTTACTATTTCATTGTCAAGTACCCTATATAATGCATCTGTTGCCCATTGACGATTTAGTATCACCATATTGCCTAGGATCTCATTATCTTGGTAGTGCATGATTACGCCTAAAATATGTAATGTACGGCTTAAACGCATTTGCTCCTCTGTATCTATTATACCGCTATCAGCACATATTTTACGGAAATGTTCAAGCGTAATGAAATTTCGAAACAAAAGCCTGCCTAATTTCCGTCTAATTACCAGCCACTCTACAGGTATTTCTTCTCCTATATGGGATAAAGTCAGCAGTTTATCTTCTAAATATTTTTTGAATTCCTTAAACTTTTTTAATGTTACCGGATTAAACCGCTTTTTATCTTCTGCCGTCTTATTTCCAATTGTATTTAGATTGATTGTGAAGTCTTTATCTTGCTACCGTATATACTCATTTGGCAGATCTACTATTGCCTTAAGGCGGCTCCTTGGAGGATATTGTAAAACCGGACAAGTCCATTGAGCATCGTTATAGGTCCTGGCGGTCTTTGTGTCAAGTAACCTGACCAACCGCCTAATCTGGCTATAATCCAAGCCGCATAGGCCATTGAATTTTGAGGGTGTGGATTTTTTTGTTTTTCCGTTTGGCCTTCCAAACTAGGATTCAATTGCTGCAAACAGGCTATTTCCATAGGGGTAAAAGATTCTTCTATGGCCTGCTTTGTTTGGCCATTGCGGGCGTTTACCAGTTGCATGATTTGGGCGGCTGCTAATAATGCCATTGTTGCCAGATTAGCCAGCGACTCATAAGTTTCTACTTCAGAATTTTCAATGTCTAGTCCTTCTGATTTAAGGGTTCTGAAGGTTTGTTCAATCACCCATCGCTCCTGATACCACCGTAGGATTTGCAGTGCTTGTTCGACGCTTTGGATAGTATGCGAAGTAAGTATTACCCAGTGGATAGGTTTTTCGTTTCCAACTACAGTATGCGCTTGCTCTTTTACTTCCAGCACATAGATTGGTAGGTTGTCTGGCAATTTTTTATCCGGGTTGGGTTGGGGCTTCAAAAGGGTCACGGCACCAAACTTGAGTTCCAAACTGGCTTGATGGGCACTGCGTTTGGGCGTTGCGGGAAGTTTTACCTGGTAGGTATGTTGCACCGCCCAATTAGCCATACGCGGATACAAAGTATGCTCATCCGAATCCAGTCGTCTGCTGTAAGAAGAACGAATCACAAAATCCCATTTCTTATCCGTAAAACCGGCCATAACATCATAAATGTCCGATTCTCTGTCTCCAACAATCGTGTATCGTGATGCCCCACTACAATTTTTAATGGCTTCGTCCGCAACACTGTACCATTTGTAGCGCTCTTTTTCTTCAAAGGGTATTTTCCACATATTTTTACGACGAATCGCCTGCGCCTCCTTCTCTTGCCGGATCGTCTGATATGCTTTTACGGCAGCCAAACCGTAACAGGACAAAGTCTCGGCATTTAAAGCCAATGCACTATGCAAATGAAAACCTCCTTGGCCAGTGTCTTTACCCACATAGCCTCCTAAACTACTGCGATTCAAAAAAAGACCAAACGAAGCCGTCGTCGTATCCTCCACGATCAGCAAGTGTTTTGCTTCCCAATTACGGGCATGAGTCGACCAAAACTGCTTGACCAAATTGGAAGGGGTGATCTTTGGATTACTGAGGAAGCGACCGAAGACAACTTCTTCTGTACGATTATTGCCCAGCGACCTTAAAATGACGCTTTGTTTTTGAATCATGGCATCCACCAATTTCCCGTGAGGACGCTCCAAGCGCTTGTCCCCTAATATACTTCTAGTTTTTGACATCAAACAAAGATCGCAATAGATCAACAAACGCCTAAATGAGTATATACCGTAG
>JANPKZ010000275.1:0-6318 GCA_031426295.1 Saprospiraceae bacterium | reverse complement strand
CACCTGCTTTCTCAAAAAGTTTTTGTGCCTCGATATAATTTTTAATGGCACGATCGAGATTTTCAATTTCTGCAAGATCCCGCTCAGCTATGATCCTGTATGCTTCTGCAGCCCTGTGATATTGGCCTTCCTGTTCAAGTTGGGATATGAGACGATACAATTCTGCATTCGAAAGGGATTCATCTGATTGTGCTAGTGCAACATTTGGAATGATTACCAGGCAGAGTATGGACATCACATAGGTCAGGTGTCGACGTACTGTATGTATGGAGGGTACCAGCATAGGATTATAATCTCAATAAATCTTCGTTGAGAAAAAGAATTCAGGCCGGGGTGGAGAGATAATAAAAATCAGGGTGTTGAATATAATGTACACTGCAATGTGAATCGATGAAAATGAAAAGCGGCTATGTCCCGCTTTGTTTTACCAGGTGGTTTTCTAACGCCACCCGAACAAGACCAGCTGTATTTCGCACACTCAATTTGGTCAATAAACTTCTCCGGTGTGATTCAACTGTTTTAAGACTGATAAATAAGGTGTCAGCAATTTCCTGTGTAGTAAACTCCTTAATGATCAGGTCAAGAACATCTTTTTCTCTTCGGGAAATTTTGGGCGCCAGTGTGGTGGATTTTTTATTTCCTGCGCGTTGATTGACAAGACTTTTCATGATGGTCTCAGTCACTTCTTCTGAAAAATAAGACTGACCATTATTGATCGTTTCTATGGCCGATATAAGTTCCTTTTTGCCGGTGTTTTTAAGGATGTATCCCTGGGCACCGTATTTCAATATTTCGGTGACGAAACTCTCTTCGTTGTGCATGGAGAGTGCGAGAACTTTAACCTCTGGATATTCTTTGCTCAGTTTCTGGCATACTTCTAATCCATTCATGCCAGGCAGGTTGATGTCCAGTAGTATGACATCGGGTTTGGCAAGATTGATCTTTTCAAAAACCTCTGTTCCGGTATAACATTTGGAGACGACCTGGATATTGTCATGCCCTTCGAGGATCGATTCTATTCCTTCGACAAACATGTTGTGGTCGTCAGCAATCATTACACGTATCATAAGCTATGGTCTTAGCGGTATTAACTCTTTAAAAGTACGAACTCTCTGTCATTAAAGGTCACGAAGGTTATTATCCACCATGACCTGGATCGGGTCACCCTGTATTCGTACCACTTCCGTGGTGCCTGAATGAATACGTACCTGCAGGATTCTGTGCCTGAAACGCATTTTAAATGAAAAACCGTTCCATCCGGGTGGCAACACGGGTGATAATGTTAAAAGGTCATTTTTTACGGTGAGTCCGGCAAATCCTTTCACCACTGACATCCAGGTACCGGCCATACTGGTAATGTGTAGCCCATCCTCAGTGTCATTATTATAATCGTCAAGGTCAAGACGAGCCGTGCGGAGGTACATCTCATTGGCTTTTTCAAGCTTTCCAAGATGCGCAGCCAGGATACAATGAACGCAGGGCGACAGTGAAGATTCATGAACAGTCATCGGCTCATAAAAATCAAAATGCCTTCTGATAGTCTCATCTGTAAACTGATCTTCAAAAAAATACATTCCCTGTAATACATCAGCCTGTTTGATAAAACATGACCTCAGGATACGGTCCCATGACCATTTTTGATTGATCGGTCTTTGATCTGCAGGTAACTGATCCGCACTCATCAATTCTTTATCGAGAAATCCGTCCTGCTGAAGAAATACATCCCGTTTCGTGTCATATGGGAAGTAGGTATTCTGAATGATCTCATCCCAATAACTTGCTTCAGATGTATCGTATTGGGTTTTATTTTTAATCTCATTCCAATTCTCCTCATGATCGGACTGCATCCATCCAATAAGATTCACCGCATACTGCAAACACCATCTGGCGATATAGTTGGTATACCAGTTATTGTTGACGTTGTTTTCATATTCGTTTGGCCCCGTCACGCCCAGCATGACATATGCCTGACGTTCTTTTGAAAAATTAAAACGTTGTGCCCAAAAACGTGCGACGCCAATAATTACCTCGAGGCCTCCCTCAGAAAAATATTTCGTGTCGCCTGTATACCGGATGTAATCATAGATAGCATATACAATTGCACCATTGCGATGTATTTCTTCGAAGGTTATCTCCCATTCGTTGTGACATTCTTCACCATTGATGGTTACCATCGGATAGAGAGCTGCACCCTTTGAGAAACCTAATTTCTCAGCATTTTCAATTGCCTTTGGAAGATGCAGGTACCGGTAGATAAGCAGGTTGCGGGCAATAACAGGATCTGAAGAGCTTAGATAAAATGGAATACAATATGCTTCGGTATCCCAATACGTACTGCCGCCATATTTTTCCCCGGTGAATCCTTTCGGACCAATATTCAGCCTGGGATCTTCTCCGGTGTACGTTTGCCACAAATGGAAAATATTAAACCGAATGCCTTGTTGTGCCGACACATCTCCATCGATGATAATGTCTGCTCCATCCCAGATCATGCGCCACGACTCAATGTGCATTAATTTCAAAGCATCATAACCGGTATGCGTAGCAGAAGTGACCCGGCTTATTCCCTCAGCCAATTGTTGTTCAGATGATACATACAGACTGCTGAGATTGACAACATGTTTATACAGGTCTATCGTATCTCCACGGTTCACATCGATTTCGTATCGCTGGCCTGCTTTCATATGTTCATCATATCCGTCTGATGCCTTTATGGCCTGGGAGTTTTTCAGAACAGCATTTGACATAAACGAACTTACAGTAAAGCCTGTCTTTTTTGTCTGGGCAGAAACCATGCATGTCGCATTGTCCCTGAACTCAGAAAGCCTGTTCCAAAACTGGTCTCCATAATTTGAATCTTTATTATGGACATCAAAATCAAGGTAAGGTTCAAGGGTAATTTTACCTGAATAGGAATGCGATGTTATTGAGACATGAATAGCTGCGAGATCCGGGTCTGACATACTGCAAAAGCGTTCGAATGCAAAACTTAATTTTCCACCATTTGATGTTGTGATATCGAAAGTGCGGATCAGCAATCCGTTTTCCATATCAAGATATCTGCTGAAATTTTGTGGTGTATTTTTTGAAAGATCTAAAGTTTCTCCATCAATAAGAATATGGATCCCTATCCAGTTGACCGCATTTAATACTTTGGCAAAATATTCCGGATAACCATTCTTCCACCAACCAACGCGCGTCAGGTCAGGATAATATACACCTGCGAAATAAGATCCGCGTAATGACTCGCCACTATAATCTTCTTCAAAATTTCCACGTAAGCCAAAACGTCCGTTTCCCAGGCTAAACACACTTTCACTTACCTGGTGGACGTGCGGATCAAAACCCTCTTCAATTACATGCCAGGGATGATGCTTCAGATAATTCTTCATACTACTTGTTCAATGATTTGGTAAGGTTCAATGTTTTCAAGATTGGGTACTACCACATGTGCGGCAGATAATGTAGACCGGTCACCGATGCCTACCACTTTACAACCCGCACTCAAAGCTGCCTGTACACCCTTGACGGCATCTTCAAAAACAACAACTGTTGCGGGATCTAATGCAAGAGCTGCAGATGCTTTCAGGAATATTTCCGGATCTGGCTTTGAAGCCTGTGTATCATTCCCGTCAAGGATGGCATCAAAACGATCTGCAATTCCCAATTTTTCAAGGACAGGCCTTGCGTTTTTGCTGGCTGATCCAAGCGCTAATGCCAGTCCTTCACGACGTGATGCCTCCAGGAATGTGAGAGCACCCGGTAGCAGATCATCTGGTGTAATGTGCTGGATAGAATGTACATATGCATCATTTTTTCGGGATGCCCAATATTGTTTTTGTTCGTCAGTAAGCTGGATGCCATATTGCCCGATGAGGTATTCCAATGATTCCATCCGACCAGCACCGCGAGTGTGATGATCATCCTCATCCGTGATGTCGGCTCCCAATTCTTTCAGGATTTTTTTCCATGCTCTGAAATGATGCACCGCTGTATCGACGATCACCCCATCAAGATCAAATACAAATCCCCGGATCACCGGTTGGGAAGTATCCATAGGTTCAGTTTTATTTTTTTCTGTTTGTTTGATGGTGGCAGCAACACTGTCTGCCAACCCGGTCGATTTCAGATGGCTAAAGATATTATTCAGTTTTTGTCTGGCCATCATACCTCCATAGGTGTCTTTGATATCGATAATATGACGGGCATATAAGCGGCTCACAGCTTCAGGATCCTGCTCTTTCAGGAACATGTCATATTCTATGACGCGGTCTATGTCTTTTAAATACTCCAACCGTCTTATCATAGATTTTGCATTACCTGTAACACGCCAGCCATGCAGCAGAAATATATCCGTCGCCTCATCCATGCCCGGTGAATGCAAATCTTCAAGTTTACTGAGCACTCTGACCGCATCCGTAGAGTTGAACTCATACAAGGCATCAAAAGCATCCATATCCAGGTACTGCAAAGCCAGGGCATAAGCATACTGATTGTGCAATTCCATTTGATGGGTAAGTCGCGCCGCTTTTAGTGCCATTTTGAGAATGGAGTAGACGGTGGTGTCAGGAAGTTTCTTCTGGTCAATAAGGGTATACGCGAAGATCACATCGTCATGAGCACTTTCCTGATGCCATTCCGTAATGATCTCCGGTAGATCGGGTTTCACTTTTGCCAGGTATTTTGGTTTGTCCCAGATCCTGGCCCAATGGACCAGAAGGCTGGCCCAACGGATTCGTTGTGTGTTTTTTTCTGATATTTTCTGAGCCGCGATTTCAATTACTTCATTGCGTAATTTCTCTTCAAGGATAAAATCTTCGGTTAGCTGGAGCAATGGCTTTTGTCCTTTGGGAAACTGGTATTTGTCCTTTTCACAAATATCAATTGCCAGCCGGATTGCCCTGATCTGGAGTCGTGGTGCCATGGGTTGGTGAGACAACACTTCAAATAATTTATACGCCATTCTCAATTCCACCATGATCTGATCCTGGTAGGCAGTTCCTTTTGTCCACATTTTATGAAGCTGGATTAGGACTGCTTCAAGGATCCATAGGGTTTCTGACAGTGCTTTGTCTCGAAGTAAAAGTTGGGCACGTTTCAGGAGTGTAGAGCTTATCGCACGTATCGTCTTAAGATTATTACGGTTCAGCTTTAACTGACCGAACTTATCTACCGGAGCAACAGCATTATAGAGACTATGATAATCGGGTTTCCGGGTAAGGTAGAGATAGTTAGATAATATCTCTGCTTTGAGAGCTGAGTGAGATAAAGCGTAAGATGAAATAAATGATCGTAACTCAGTGATATTTAGTTTTTTAAGTACATCATCTACTGCTTCCAGATCAGACTTTTTACGCGCTTTCCGGCCACGCTGGATAAATTCTCTCAGGAGGATTAATGCTGCAACAACGTGCTTGCATTCCTTTGTCCTTTTAAAAACTGCACAATGACATTTCGGGGATGCCTGGCGTTCGTCGTTGAGACGAATCTCTACATGGTATTCCGGTTGGCGGGAAATGCAATGGTAGTAGTCATCTTCAATGCGCTTGATGTCATATTCACGGGTATCACGTACCAACTCCTGTGCTTCCAGGAGCAATTGTGAATTAATAAGTGCCTCGATGTCGAACAGGTGGATTTTCATCCTTTCATTGCAACTAGATTAGATTATGCACATCAGGATGGAGCATATCTCAGAAATTAATCCTGATATCCCCTTTGATACACATAAATTTGTGAAGGTAACTCAGTCCTATGGAAGTAAAAGACGTTTGTTTTGTCCGCCATGCAAAATCAAATTGGGATCATCCCAATCTGAAAGATTATGACCGGCCACTGGATACCCGGGGTATACATGATGCCCCTCTGATGGCAAAAAAAATGCACGAATTGAAGCTTGTGCCTGATGTTATCATCACCTCAGGTGCTAAAAGAGCGAGGACTACTGCTGAATTTTTTAAAAAGGAATTCAATCTGCCGGACACGCAGTTTTTCATCAATGATGATATTTATGAAGCTTCTACGGAAGAAGTATTTGAAGCATTGACTAAAGCTCCAGAGCATGCACGTTTTGTCTACATGTTCGGCCATAATCCCGCATTTACCTGGGTTGCCAATAGTTTGTCAGGCGTTCATATTGACAATGTTCCAACCTGTGGTGTCGTTCATGCTCAGTCCATTATTACAAGCTGGAAAAATTTCAAACCTGAATTTGCCGGGTTCATTGGCTTTCATTATCCAAAGCAATATCAATAAATGAAATATCGTATTGTGTTGCTGTTCTGCCTGATCGGAACGGTCATTGCGTGTCAGCAGCAA
>JANPKZ010000274.1:0-48036 GCA_031426295.1 Saprospiraceae bacterium | reverse complement strand
TTTGGATAATATACGCCATATTCTTTCGGATTGGATTTGAGTTCGATGTTAAAAGCGGGCATTGAATATTTATTCTCAGAAGCAAATCGCTGCACAGATTTCACCACCATTTTCAATGTAGGTTTTACTGTACTCAATTTTTGTTGGCTGGGAAAATCAGGATGCAGCCTGGAGCCACAATCGTACTTCTGGATCTCCGTATACGTTAATTCATAGATATTTACCCCTTTCCCTTCTCCTTTGCTTACAGGCTTACCTTCCGGACCATTACAAATGACATGGGACATGTAGGGTTCGTGAGATACCACAATCTCCCCGTCACCTGATATGACTACGTCCATCTCCAGGGTCGTGACGCCCAGTTCGACAGCTTTCAGGAAAGCCGGCATGGAGTTTTCCGGCATCAGGCCACGGCATCCCCGATGGCCCTGAATATCAAGCTGATATTGAGCCATGGCAGGATGAATCAGGAAGAAAATTGACACAATGAAAGCTACACATAAAGGATTTTTCATATGAGTACAAGATACAGCTATAGATAGATATCTTAGCCCCGACTAAAACAGGACGATGAAAAAGATCTATGGCGGCAAACTCATCCAGCCAATTATGGCTGCGGCTGTTTTCCTGATCCTCAGTGTTATGTATTTCCTCCCTCAGGTGCAGGGAAAAGTCCTGCAACCATCTGATACACTTTCGGGACAGGCCATGATGCAGGAAGCCATACAATGGCAACAAAAAACAGGCCGTACCATGCTGTGGACCAACTCCATGTTTGGAGGAATGCCCACCTATCAGATGAGTGCCCCACAGAAAAACAACCTGACAGGCTGGATCCATAAAGCCCACCAGTTTTTTATTGAACGTCCGATCGGTTACTTTTTTGCAGCGATGCTCGGATGTTATCTCGCATTGTTATGTCTGGGCGCAGGTCATTGGCCATCCATGTTAGGTGCTGTAGCATTTGGTCTTACCACCAATCAGCTCTCACTCTACGAGACGGGGCACATGAGCAAGTTCATGACGATTGTGTACAGTACATATATAATTGCCGGTACGATCCTGACATATCAACGAAAATATCTGCTCGGTGCGATCCTCTTCCTTCTGGGGATCGGATTAAGTCTTTTTAATAATCACGTACAGATGACATATTATCTCGGGATCGTCATGATCCTTTATGTCATCATCATGTTTATTTTAGCGATCAAACGAAAAGAACTCACTGAGTTTTTAAAAGCGTCGGCCATACTTCTTGCGGGTGTACTCATCGGTCTTGGATCATATGCCTCTAAATTGTGGACGACCATTGAATTCAGTGCTGATACCATGCGCGGTGGACCTGTTTTAGAAACACCTGTTACGCCAACAAGTACTGTCAGCAGCGGACTTGACTGGGAATATGCGATGAGATGGAGCAATGGGGTTAAAGATCTCATGGCGACTTTTATTCCACGTGCCGCGGGAGGAAGTGGGTCAGAAGTATTATCACCTAATAGTGAAGTAGCAAAAGACCTGAAATCGAAAAATGTAAATCCGGATTTTGGATATCCATTGTATTATGGCAGTCTTCCATTTACTGCAGGTCCTGCATATCTCGGAGCTTCAGTTTTATTCCTTTTTGTTTTTGGATTGTTTTACATGAAACGATCCCTTCGGTATTGGTTTATTGCGGCCGTATTGGTAACATTACTTATGTCCATGGGCAAGAACTTCTCGATCCTCAATAAAATGATGTTCGATTTGCTGCCTTTGCTGAATAAATTCAGGGCACCCAGTTCAATACTCAGTATCACATCGGTCATTGTTCCCATCGGGGCCGCATTAGGTCTTGGAGCTTTTATGAAAGGGCATCAAAAGTCTTTTGTACGTCCGATCTGGATTGCATTAGGTGTTGTAGGTGGGTTATGCTTGCTTACTGCGATACTTGGTCCGATGTTCATGGATTTCACAGGTGCAAATGATGACAGGCTTGCCCAACAGGGATGGAATATAGAGGCATTGAAAGCGGATCGTAAATCAGCGTTGACTGCAGACGCCTGGCGATCACTTATTTGGGTATTGTTATGCAGTGCAGTTGTTTGGGTTTATCATCAGGGCAAGATCAAGCAATGGCTATTATTATCCGGGTTAGGATTATTTATTATCGCAGATCTGTGGCCTATAGACCGCAGGTATGTTTCTTCAGATGATTTTATCGAAAAGCGTACAGCAGATGCATTTTTCGAACCGCGGGATGTTGATAAGTTGATCCTCTCTGATGCGGATCTGTTTTACCGTGTTCATGATCTTACGATAGATCCGTTCAACAGTGCCATGGCTTCGTATCTGCATCACACTGTCGGAGGCTATAGCCCTGCAAAATTCCAGCGCTACCAGGACCTGATCGACAGGTACATCAGCAAAGGCAACCAGAATGTATTCAACATGCTGAATACAAAATACTTTATCATCAATGATGACCAGAATAATCCGGTCGTTCGTACTAACCAGGAGGCATTTGGAAATGCATGGTTTGTTGATAACATCAACATCGTAAACACAAACACCGAAGAGTTAAATTCACTTGATACAGTTGACCTCACAACCAATGTTTATATCAATAAGGAATTTGCCAATGAGGTGTCCGGTTTTGATCCCGTTAAAGGTGGACAAATAAAACTCGTTGATTATGCTCCGGATCAATTGAAATACAGTGTCTCTGCACCTACTGAACAGCTTGCGGTGTTTTCTGATATCTGGTATGGACCAAATAAAGGCTGGCAGGCATTCATCGATGGGAAAGAGGCTTCGCACTTCAGGACGAATTATGTCCTGCGTGGCATGAGAATTCCCGCTGGTGATCACACAGTGGAATTTAAATTCAATCCATCTTCCTATCGTACGGGTGAAATGATTTCCCTGATATTTTCATTAATGATAGTAGCGGCCTTACTGTTTGGAATCTACAAATGGCTGACTACACCACCACCTATGCTGCCAGTACCTGTAGCAGAAACCGTAAAAGTGAAAAAGACAATTTCTCCGAAGAAGAAGAACCGATAACCCTCCATGATCTCTTTTGCCATCATTGGATACGGGAAGATTGGGGAGCGTCACGCGGAATTCATATCAGCACATCCGGATGCCTGGCTTTCGGGTGCGTTTGATATCAAGGAAAACAGGTTGGATATTTTTGAAAAAAATTATCCGAATGCCCGTGTGTATAATTCGCTGGAGGAATTACTGAAAGATGGCAATGTGGATATCGTAACGATCTGCACACCCAATAATTCCCATGCCGAAATTTCGATCCACTCGCTTCAGGCAGGAAAGCATGTATTGGTTGAAAAACCGATGGCTATCCGCAAAGTGGATTGTGAGCAAATGATCCATATGTCATTAAAGACAGGTAAATCTTTATTTGTCGTGAAGCAAAACCGGTTTAACCCACCTGTACAGGCAGTGAAACAATTATTTGATCGCAACAAAACGGGAAAGATCCTTTCTGTCGCAGTTCAATGTTATTGGAATAGAAATGAAGCGTACTACAGGTCTTCAGACTGGAAAGGAATAAAGGCATTGGATGGAGGCACACTTTTTACACAATTCAGTCATTTTATTGATGTCGTGTATTATTTATTGGGCGATATGGAAATCCTTCACGCACAACTGGCAAATGTCAGCCACCAGGGACTGATCGAATTTGAAGATACAGGTGTTGTTTCTTTTCAATTAAAAGAACATCATGCTCCGGGTGTGCTACATTATACCACGTCTGCATTCCATCAGAACATGGAGGGTAGCATCACCATTTTTGCTGAACGAGCTACGATTAAAATAGGCGGGAAATACCTCAACACGATTGAGTACCAGGCAACGGACGGATTTGATATTACGGATATACCGGAAAGTGGTCCTCCTAACCAATATGGTGCGTATGAAGGATCGATGTCAAATCATGATAAAGTAATTGATAACGTCGTTAAATCGCTGCAGGGCAGAGGGGAGATTATGACCAATGCATATGATGGGTTGAAGACAGTTGAGATCATTGAAAATATCTATCACATGTCAGAAGGCCATGGAAGAAATTAATCTTCGCAATAATATTCATCCCACTGCCATCCTTGAAGGCGAGATCCGCATGGGATCAAGGAATACCATTGGACCCAATGTCGTGTTGCGTGGTAATATTTCAATAGGCGATGATAATGTGTTAAAGACAGGCGTGTATTTTGAAAATAATGTGACCATTGGTCATCAGAATATTTTTTACCCTTATGTGTGTGTCGGTTGTTTTGGAGAAATGGGTGCTAAAGGCGACAGGTTTGTAGAAGAGGGTGGAGTAGCTATTGGAAACGAAAATGTATTCCGCGAATACGTTTGTGTTCATTCGCCTGTATATTCATACGAGACGTTCATTGGGAGCAATGTGTACATTATGAATAAGAGTTATGTCGCGCATGATTGTGTGATATCAGATGGAGTGGTGATGAGTGCAGGGGTCTTACTTGGAGGCCGTGTGGAAATCGGAACGAAAGCAAATCTTGGGCTGGGGGTCACTGTGCACCAACGGATGCATGTAGGTGCGTATGCTATGCTTGGTATGCAGGCAGTCATCACGAGGGATATACTTCCTTATGCATTAGTGACAGGTAATCCTGCTCGTATTCAGCGATTTAATTCCACCGGGGCTGTAACCGCCGGAATTGACGAAAAATCAATATCTGAGATGGAGGTCCTTTTTTCTTCCGGTCGCTTCGATCAGTATGAATCACAAAATGTAGCCTGGCACGAAATCCAGACATTTATATCAGCTCATCCGAATGCATTGCGGACTATTAAATAAAAATGCTGGATCACGTAATCCATTGAGATATTCACTCGTTTAGGTGTCATCTTAACAGAACACAGTTCTATATGGCTGCAACGAAAACAAAAATTCCCCTGGTAGACCTGAATGCACAGTACAAGTCTGTAAAAAAGGAGATGGATGTGGCGATCCAGGGTGTCATCCGGGCGGGTCAATTCATAGGAGGTGAAGAGGTCAGGAAGTTTTCTGTTGAATTTGCGAATGTGGCGAACACACCATATTGTGTGCCATGTGCAAATGGAACAGATGCCATTGAAATTGCTTTGAAAGTTTTGGGTATTGGAAAAAAAGATGAGGTCATCATTCCTGCATTCTCTTTTGTGGCAACACTGGAAGCAGTGTATAATGTTGGGGCTACCCCTGTATTATGTGATATTGATCCTGCACGATATTCAATTCGGGCAAAAGATGTTGCCAAGCTGATCACCAAAAAAACTAAAGCCGTAATACCCGTTCACCTGTATGGCCAGATGGCCGACATGGATCCATTGATCAGGCTTTGTAAGAAGCATAAGCTATTTATCATTGAAGATGCAGCCCAGGCACATAAAGCTGAGTATAAGGGATTGATGGCTGGTAGTATTGGCGATTTTGCAACATTCAGTTTTTATCCAGGCAAAAACCTGGGTGCGTATGGAGATGCCGGTGCAATCACTACTTCCAGCGAGGCATTCTATGAAAAGGCCAGGATGATAGCAGACCATGGACGAGTGCAAAAATATGATCACGAGATTGCAGGCAGGAATAGCAGGATGGATACACTTCAGGCTGCGATATTGCGGGTGAAGATGAATCATCTTGAGAAATGGATCAAAGCCAGGCGAGAAAAAGCAAAATATTATGATGAAGGTCTCATAGATATAAAGCAGATTTCCCTTCCTGCAAGATTTATTGAAAGTGAAAGTGTGTATCACCTGTATGTCATCCGGGTGCCAGCATCCTTGAGAGAATCATTTCGTGCGTACTTGTTTAAGTCAGGTATTGAAACAGGAATTCACTATCCAATTGCATTGTCCAAATTAAAAGTGACCACACACCAGTTGAAGATCAAAGTGGATTGTCCGAATGCTGAAAAGGCAAGCCGTGAGGTGGTGTCATTACCGATCTATCCGGAGATGACACCATCGCAACAAGAGTATATTTGCGAACATATCCGTCAATATTTTTCTTACGTCTAATGGGGGTCATCCAGCGTCAGGGTTTTAAATACAGTGTTATCAATGCCTTAGGTGTCCTGATTGGCATCTTCAGCACATTGTATATCTATCCTGATGCGCTGGAAATGGTGGGATTGTTCCGGGCATTATTTGACTCTTCTGTATTGGCTACAATCATTGTACTGTTGGGAAGTCCTACATCAGCGGTTCGATTTTTTCCTAAGTACAAGGATGATGAATCTTCACACAAAGGATTATTGTCCTGGTTGCTGATGGTATACGCAGCCGGATTTATTTTATTCCTGATCTTTTTTCCATTGATACAGGGCTTTCTGAAGAATTCAGTGTTCGATGATGAGAACAGCAAGTATGTAGATTTTATCATCTACATTATTCCCCTGACGTTTTGTATTGGACTCACGAATTTATTGGCGAAATACATATCCAACTTCAGGCGTATTGTTATTCCGTCAGCTTTTGAAAATCTTACCATTAAGATCACATTACCACTGATCATTTTTGCATACTTACAAAAATGGATTACAGTAGATGGTGTGGTAATAGGAATTATCATTTCCTATATCCTGTCCACGATCGGGATGACCATATATCTGTATACATTAGGTCAGTATCGTCTCACGCGTCCTTTGATCCTGGATGATAAAGAATCATTAATGGAATATTCTAAATATTCCTGGTATGGATTATTATCGGGTATCGGCAGCCAGGTTGCTTTCCGGATTGACGCATTGATGGTTTCTACGATCATCCATTTCACGTCGGGAGGTTTATATGCTATTGCCATGGCGATAACGGATGTGATTGCAAAACCCATGAGGGCACTCTCTGCGATTTCCGGTCCCATGGTAGCGCATCATCTTGAGACCGGCAATATGGAGGAACTAAAAGTACTTTATAAAAAGTCCTCACTCAATATGACGATCATTGGACTGGGGATCTTCCTTCTGATCTGGACTGTGCTGCCGCATGTATTCGAGATCATGTCTAATACGTCAGAAGTTCGTGCAGCATCTTATGCAGTATTTTTTCTGGGGTTGGCGCAGGTATGGGATATGATGACAGGTATTAACAATGATATCATCATTTATTCCAAATATTATCGCTTCAACCTGTACCTCACATTGTTCCTTGCAGGTATAAATATTGTTCTCAATTTATGGTTGATACCTGCTTACGGGATTACGGGCGCAGCCATGGCAACATGTATTTCCTTTTTTCTTTTCAACCTTGTCAAATTCCTTTTTATCAGAATCAAATTTGGCTTACAGCCTTTTAGCGTCCGGCTGATTCCTATTATGGCATTTGGCGTTGCAGCCTGGTTGTTCAGCACCTGGTTGCCGAACACAGACAGTTCATGGATTACTCTTATCTGCAAAGGGGCTATGTTTTCGGTGTTATATGGTATGGCAATATGGGGTTTTAAAATATCTCCCGATATCAACAATTGGTTGCTGATGGCAAGAAATAAAATATTGCGAAAAAAGAATTCCATTTCTTCAACAAGCTGAGCAGATAATCGCGGTATGATCCCGGTTTTTAGAAAGGATTACACTACGTGTATTAACTACGGCTATTCATGCCATCTAAAGGTACTAGATGCATAATGGGATTCTTATTGAACAGACTGAACGTGTAACTGGTTTTCAATCCTGTAACTTTCCTGGAAGCCTACCAGGGTACAATTGATGCTTTTCAATGGAGCTTTAATGTCCCTGAATTCTTTGATAAGCTCAAGTACATCAAAATCAATATACTCTGTATGTGATGCATCGATAATGACGGTTGCATAGGCCGGTATCTGGTCCAGCGTTTCCCTGATGGAAGCTTTATTTAAAAAAGATACTTCTTCAGATAGGCGGATCTTGATGATGTCCCCTTTGTGATGCTGATCTTTATGGAATACATATGAATTTTTCAAATTGCCATGAAGTATCGCCCCACATGCAGCAATCAATCCTGCCATAACGCCCACTAACAAACCTTCTCCTTTTAAGGGCAGGTATAATCCAAATAAGTCGATCCCAAGGATGACGATAACTGTGACGAAGAATGGAATATATTGATACTTACCATTCTTAATGATCGCTGCAAATACACTGAATTTGCAAAGTTTATATCCTGTCAAAAGAAGAATGGCAGCAAGCGCAGAAAGTGGGATCAGATTAAGAAGACCAGGGATACTGATTACACAAATGAGGAGTAATGCTCCATGAAAGATCGTTGCGAGTTTTGTCTTAGCTCCCGCATGCAGGTTGGCACTGCTTCTTACAATGACACTTGTAATCGGAAGACCACCGATCAAACCGGAAATGGAATTTCCCATGCCTTGCGCAAATAACTCCCTGTTCGTATTGGTAACTCTCCGTTCGGGATCCAGGTTGTCAACAGCTTCGATACACAGTAGTGTTTCGATTGAAGCGATGATCGCGATCATCACACCCGTCGTGATGACCTCAGAATTTAAGAATCCGCTAAAATCGGGGAAGGTGAAAAAGCTCAGAAAATCTGCTACACTTCCTGCTGCCTTAATTTCTACAAGATGCTCCTGTTGAATGATGAACGGACTGCTGGCAGCTCTAAAAATCTCATTCAGGATAATGGAAACAATGACAGCAATTAAAGCACCTGGAATGAACTTCACCCTTTTTTTGATAAATGGTTTTTCCCAAACGAGCATAATCAATATGGAAATGACACAAATGATGAGTGCCCCAATATGAATATTTTGAAATGGCGATAGCAATTGATGCCAGTCTTCAGTGTAGTTAAGGTCCGAAAGAATTCCTTTTGAATCCTTGTCATACCCGACTGCATGTGGAATCTGTTTGGCAATGATCAAAATCCCGATACTGGTCAGAAGACCTTTGATCACGCTGGAAGGAAAATAATTTGCGATCCCGCCCAGCCTGGCAAGACTCATGAGCATTTGCAGGATACCTGCAATTACCACTGCACAAAGGAAGAGATCAAACGCTCCGATATTCGTAATCGAGGCCAGAACCAAGGCAGCCAGGCCTGCCGCGGGTCCACTGACACTCAGATTGGAACTACTTAATGTACCAATGACGATACCACCAATAATGCCGGATATTATACCACTAAAAAATGGGGCACCGGATGCAAGCGAAATACCCAGGCACAATGGGAGTGCCACGAGGAAGACAACCAGTCCGGCAGGTAAATCAGATTTTATATGTGAAAGATTCATGTTCTAGGACAAATTATTTTTAGGGATAAAAAATCGCATGCATGACATTGCGGTAATGGATCAGATTGTTTAATGAAAGAAAGTTTGAAAATCATCGATTCAATATGCGTACGGGACATCCCGAAGGATGTTTACGGTATCACAGATCAATGCATCATCCGAATATAACATGGATAGAAAACCAGGCACCCTGTCGGGATGACATACTTTCTGGCATAAGAGTTAAGAGCTTATGTGTACCTGATTAAAAACCTGGCCGGGAAAAATTGGGTGGAGGTACCAGGAGTTCGCCGTGGAAAGCGGGATAATTGCGCGCGTCTTCAATAAAATGAACGGCAGCTGTAATATCTATGAAAAAATGAGGCATATGATGCTCATGCATATATTCTTCAGAAAAAAGATTTGATGGAGGTATTTTTTCTTCAGGTGTATCCGTAGTGGATTCTATGTTATTGAGAATGTCAAATGGTTGTGAGCAAGAATTAAAAGTGATACCCACACTAAACCATACCAAAGCCAATACCAGAAAGATAGCTGAGGCTTGGTTTATAATAGTAGTAGATAATACGAAACTCGTCTTCATCAAGCCGCAAACATAGGTGTCTTCGCAATTTTATCCAAAACAATCAACTAGTATACTGCCAATTTAACGTTCTATTAATATTTTTTTGCAGCATTTATTGGGCTTGCAGCCTGTCGTACAAAATGTATTGAATACACGAATACGTCCAGGCGTCAGCTATGAAAACATTATCTTCGAGGCATAAATTTTTCATGCATTGTCTGTAGAGCAACTTCATAAAGACCTGAAAGGGGGCAAGTTTTTTCCATTGTACCTGTTACACGGAGAAGAGACATATCTTATTGATGAAGCTGCAGATCTTCTTGAAGAATTTGTCGTAAAAGAGCATGAAAAAGCTTTCGATCAACAGATCCTCTACGGTAATGATGTGGATACACGATATGTGCTTGAGCAAGTAATGTTATTTCCGTTGATTGCACCCAGAAGACTTGTGATCATTCGGGAAGCGCAGTTGATGGCGGATCTGAAGGATCTTGAAACGTATGCCGGTCGTCCAGCGCCATCCAGTATTCTGGTGCTATGTTATAAAGGAAAATCCCTTGATAAGCGTACACGTTTGTTTTCAGCGATCAAAGAAAATGGTTTTATCCTCGCTGCTGATGCACTGAAAGAAAAGGACGTTATCCCCTGGATCATGCAGACTGCAAAATCACTGGATATACGATTGGAGCCGGAAGCTGCAGAAGCGATGATCGAACTGATCGGTGGTGAGATATCAAAATTATATCCTGAGCTCAAGAAATTAAAAGGGATACATACGACATCAGGTGTAGTGACCCGAACTGAAATACTTGATTTGATCGGGATCAGCCGTGAATACAATGTGTTTCAGTTGCAGGACGCGATCGTTTCCGGTGATGTGGTCAAGACCATGAAGATCGCCATGATCATGACGGACCATAAAGATTATAGTGTGATTCCCCTGATTGCCATGCTGGCCGGATATTTTACACGACTGTATACGATCCGTTCCATGCCTTCTGCAGATGAAAACGCGGTGATGGAGGCTGTAGGGATCAAAGCACCATTCATTGTCAAGAAGCTGAGGAATGAAGCTTCACGATATCCACCTTCCATCCTCGAGCGGATCATTGGTTGGTTGCATGTGTATGATATGAAATCAAAAGGGTGGGGATACCGGGGCGGAGATGATAAGGCATTGACCATTGAGTTACTGGGGCATATATTACATCCTGTGCATGAGCCGGTGTTGTTGCAGACGGGAACGTGAAATAAAAGGGCAGAAAAGGCGGAAGAGGTGGAATAGGCTGAAAAGGTTGAATAGGCTGAAGAAGTAGAAAGTTGCAAATCCGTTTCCAATTATTTTTCAATTTATAATTTCTCTTTTTCAATTTCCAGTTTCTCTTTTTCAATTTCCAATTTCTCTTTTCAATTTCCAATTTCCAATATGATACCTCTTCAGGGCATAGACATATTATCTTTCCAAAAATCACTCAGGTTGGGAAAAGATCTACGGGGTATGCCAACAGTCTTTGATCCGTTGCGAAAAAAACATATGCGCGCAACACCGGAGGAAGTTGTCCGACAATTGTGGATCATTTACTTTCTGGAAGAATTAAACGTAAATAAGCGATTGATGTCTGTTGAACGCGGCTTTCAGATACATGGCATGATGCGGAGATTTGATATGGTTATTTTTGATAAATCCACACATCCCATTTTGCTGGCAGAGTTTAAAGGTCCGGATATCCCGATCCGTCAATTAACTTTTGATCAGATTGCACGGTACAATATGCAGCTGCATGTGCCGTATTCATTGATCAGTAATGGAACTCATCACTATTGTTTCCGGATCGATAATGAGAAGAAAGATTATGTGTTTCAAAATCAGCTTCCATCTTTCGTGACATAAAAATGGCTCCGGAGTTACCGGAACCATTCTTATTGAACATCAAACACTATTACTAATTCTGATAAACTGACGTCAGGTACGTTTTCAATGAAGTTGGTGTGCGGCCTAACAGTTGTTCGAGATCTGTCCTGGAGGTTTCAAATTCTCCCTGTTCTATAGCCTGGCTGAAACCGGCAAACATACCAGCATACTCTGGCGGAAGGCCAGCTTTTGTTACTGTTTCAATGTAAAATTCTTTTGAAGGATTTAAGTAGGGTACAGATTGCCCGGAAATTTCACTCAGGGTGGCGGCCACCTCATCAAGTGATATGTTATCATGATTGGCGATGACATATTCTTTCCCTTCATGACCGGTTGTCACAAGTATGTTGGCTGCAGCCTCGGCCATATCCTGGCGAGTTGTGTACGACGTTTTTCCTTCACCTGCGGGAAGAAATATTCCGGACTCTATTACTTTATCTCCCATAAACATCGGTAACACATCGGCGTAAAGGGAATTTAGCATAATGGTATATGGAATGCCACTTGCTTTTATGAGGCGTTCACTTTCAATGTGCTGACCGGCGATTGCGGCTATCGGGGATGTATCTGTTTCGTTTTTGCGAAAGGCGCTGGTGTAGATAATATGTTTTACACCCGCTTTCTTAGCTTCATTGATCACATTCGTATGCTGGCCTACGCGGTCATTGAGGTCATTGCTGGAAATAAGAAGGAGTTTATCTATGCCCTTCATGGCTTCAGCGAGGCTTGATGTATTTGTATAATCGCCCTCCTTAATTGTAATACCGAGTTTATGCAGGTTTTCAGCTTTGGTTGTACTTCTAACGAAAGCTGTGATCTCTGAAGGAGGAATCCCCTTAGTTAATAAAGACTGAATGGTTGCCTGGCCAAAATGGCCTGTGGCGCCTGTGATCAGAATCATGATGTGCTATTTTGTTTGAATAATGAAATGATATCTCAAATGTATGTACATTTGATATACAATCGTAAGTACTATCCTAAAGTATAGTAGTATACTCTGGTATAGCAGTAATCACACCAGTACCTATGAGTCGTATATCACCATTAGCCCAGGCCAAAAAATGCCCGATGGATTTTGTCCTTGCCGTCAATGACACGATGAATGTGTTGAACGGTAAATGGAAGCTCCCTATCATCGGAAGCCTTCTCTTTGGTAAGAAACGTTTTAAGGAAATGGAAAGGGATATTCCCCGTATCACACCGCGAATGTTGTCGAAGGAACTGAAAGATCTGGAAGCAAACGGAATTGTGACACGTACGGTGTATGATACTACGCCTGTGTCAGTAGAATATGAACTGACCAGGTCAGGCAATTCACTTAACTCCGTATTGGATGTAATGATCGAATGGGGGATACAGCACAGGAAGAATGCCTATGGGAAATAAATTCCTTAGATCATTAACTTCCCTTCCACACCATCATCATTCACTTTGCCGGTAACGACAGATGCTGCAATCTTGATTAAAGAAACAATTTTGTTGACTTTAGTATCCCAATATTCACTTACCTGTGGCTTTACCTGGATGAGAGTCAAATCCGGATCTTCAGCTCCTCCCTGGAACCATGCTTTCGCCCAATCCGTCCACAACTCTTTTATTTTAGCCCGATCCTGTGAGATAGTGGCCTTTCCAAAAACGCTCAGGTACTCACTGCTGCCTTCATTTGAAAACAATAACTGAACATCGGGATTTTCCTGAAGCTCATAATTTTTGTTCGAGGATGCGGCACTGAAGAAATTGAGTGTGCCATCATCATCTACTCCCTGCAATGCCATGGGCCGTGTGGGCATAGGACGAGTGTTTGAAAATGTTGTAAAAAAGCACATGCGTGCGCCTTCAGCAATTTCTTTCAATTTTTTGACGGCTTCTGCTCCGGTGTAATTTTGGATGTGGCCTTCTTCGTCGTGACGTGAGTCCTGCATGGTGATTTTGGTTTAATGGGGTTTCAATTGGATTATAGGGAATGAAACCACGGAAGAGGTAGGATGTTCACCGGCAAGGCAGATTTTAACTGGGATCGAAGAATATCGGAAATTAGAAATTAAGAAAATTGGAAATTATTTACTGGTAGCACAAAGGCACAGAGGAACCGCAAAGAAGTTTCCCGCAGATCACGCAGAATTTCGCAGAAGAACATCGCGAAAGCTAAAGAACCAGGAGAAGTAAGAACTTCAAAAATCAACAATCCGGTTACTGAGCTGTAGCAAAAGGATGAGTAAAGCAAGTCGAAGTATATTCGTTATTCATTATTCCTTAGACCATCATTCCCGTCATCGAATTCCCAACAAACTGCAGGATCTCATCTCTGACGCGCTTCACTTCCTGGTCAGGCTCAAGGAGCCATCCTTTTGACCAGCTGTGAATGATCTTGATGCCGAGAGCTTCCATGTCTTCTTTAAACTGGAGGTGCCACATGCTGTTTTCAGGCCATGCGCCGAGAGGCCAGAAATCACGCACAAGAAATACAAATGGTTTATTTGGCTCGAGTAATGTTTCGACTAAAAAGTTTTCATCAGGATTGAGGCTGCGCTCTGAAATCTTATACGGCATGGGTAATTGATCCAGCACAAGACGGTCAAGTTCAGAGCCAAGTAATGAGATCATGTTCACACGATGCGCTGCATAGATGCATGATGATGACAGGAATGGAGAGAATTGTTTTGCTATAGAAGTGAGATGCTTAAGTGCTGAAGATGTTTTGCTTTGACCGAGTACGAAGTCGATCGTCATCTTTGGCATCTCTAATTTTTCATTAAAGTATCGCTGGTTGACCGGAGGTACATACGCGTATATATCACATGCCATTTCCTGTATGCGTTGCCAATGCAGGTCCATGCCAGGTTCTTTTGCTTTCAGCAGGAAATAATTTTTACAATTCGTTTCTTCCGTTGATTGCAATGGCAACATGGAGATTGGGAGAAGCTGGATTGGAAACCACTGACTTCGAACCTCATGAGTCATGTTTTCAAAAAACTGCTCAACCTCGTGTGTATCGACTCCACTTTTGCGTGAGGTCATTGTGCGCACAGTCAAGGCTTGTTCTTCACATAGCACTGCACGTTTGCGGTTAATTTCATTGCTATATTCTGCCAGCGTGTGGTGACGGATCATCTCGATCATCATCTTCATATCCTCCGGCATCATTTGAGGCCAGTCGATCTCCAGCGCTTCACCGGTGACTAACTGCGTGATATACCATTCATCAAAGTAGGTAAGCCAATCGCGTGAAGGCACCAGTTGTAAAGCCTGTACAATGGTGCGGGCCATTTCAGGAAACTGGTTATGGAAACCTGCCCAGAAGAAATAATCTTCGAGGTGATGTTGACGCTCCAGGATGGCGGTTACAGATGCATTTACATCCCGAAGGTTTTCTGCACTGCGATGAATACTTAAGGCCTGTGATTCAAATCGTTTTTTGAAATAGCCACTGACGTTTACATCGTTGTACCATTTCAATACATCATCTTCCCATTCTTTCAGTTCAGCACCCAGTCCTGCATTCTCAGGAGCATTATGAGAATTTAATCGTTTCAGCTGGCTGCGTATGTGCGTTTCTATTGAGTCCTTACAACCTAAGAGATTTGCACGAAGTGTATTCAGATTGGCAATGGCGTCAGGGAGCGATGGATTTTCTTTCCATTCTGCCGGGATCGTTACCCATGATTGACCTGCTTCAATTTCGGCAAGCAGTTCAAGATATTGTGTCTTGAGTGCCTTGCGATGTTGACTGATCATTTTTGATTTCCGGCTGATCTGGCCTTTCAACTTATCTGCCAGTTGACTCATGCTGCTTTCAAAAGAGAAGGCAGCACCAAAGGTCATGCTGAGTTCCTGCGCATTTGACAGGAGCTTATCAATTTTTGTTGTGTAGGTATTTATTTCACCTACCCAATACGATTTTACGTAATTAAAATAGCGCAACATCATCCAGTCTGCACGTTTCAGCAGTTCCATAGCCTTATCAGCCATAATGGAAATGTATTGCATGACCTCACTCTTTACAAAATCAAGTGAGTGGTTGACCAGCAATCCTACATCCAGCATGTCCAGGTATTCAAATCCATCCTGGCGCAGTTTATCAAGTTTGATGTGGTGTTCGATCTTATTGCGGATCTTTTTGTATTCAGCAGGAGAGATCTCAAACATCGTACGACTCAACCGATAGAAGAGGGGATTGACATTCGTATGATTGAACAACCCGGCAAATTTCTGGATGAGCTCATAGCGGTTGGTGCCTGGCCACAATTCTTCATGAAGTGATGACCATGGCTTGCTGATGCGTTCGAAATCACCTGATAGTTTATATAATTCTATGTGATGGATACCCTGGTCGGCGGTATGTATCTGAAGTGTGTCACTGATACGATCCGTTTTTCCCGAACCTGCATAGATGGCTTTTTCTACCTGGTACAGGGGGAATTGTTTTAAAAGGTCTTCGATAGCAGAAGGATCATCATACCAGACGATCGTTGGGTTTCCATGAATAGCATCAGTTGCTGCACGTGCGGCAAGGAGTTGAAGGTGATCTTCCTGCTGACTCCAGATCCAGCGTTTGCGTGGGGAGGTGAAAGAATGAAATAGCCGGGATTGTTGAGGGTTGAGGTGGCTACTCAGAATATTTGCAGTATTCATAATTGATAGTCCTTGTGATGCAAATATTACACTTTTTTATAATATGTAGACATATTACCGGGATTATTTTGACCAGAATTGCCATCTTTCTTCTGTCGAGGGCATTTGATAGTTGAAACTCAGAAGGAATACCATTTATTTCGTTGATCGCGACTTTCAATCTTGGGTTAGTAACTTTCGGATTCAGAATGTTAACCACCTGAACTCCTATTCTCATAACACTCTGTTCCATGCTGGTAGTGAGTGGATCTGTGCGGTCACTTAAGGAGAGATGTGTAAAATGATATCATCTGTAAGCTCATTGTCTCGATCCGTAATAAGCAATGTTTAAATTGGGGAAACTGGATAACCGGAATCTACCTCCACCTTTTGTCTAATTCAAAGATTCCCTCTGCAGCTACAAGCTGCTTTCAATATGGTTCAATTGTAAATGCCAGTGGATATTTATTTGAAGCTGCAATCTTCAGATAACATTTTGAATATGTGTTAAAGAATTCTCTCTGCAGATACAAGCTGCTTTCAAAATGTTTCAATTATAAATGCTGGTGGATATTTATTTGAAGCTGCAATCTTCAAATAGCATTTGCAATTTGCCCCTGCTGCTACAAGCTGCCTTTGATAATTTTAATTGGAAATGCTGGTGGATAAAGATTTTAAGGTGCTAACTTCAAATAAAAAATTGCATTTGAATGTTATGCCATCTGCAACAACTACTTACTTATATACAAAATATAAAACACCGAATACAGAATACAGGATACCGAAAACAGAATACAGAATACGGACCTACTTCTTCTCCACAATCCCCCCACTTAATTTCTCCCCGTTCTTGTATTCATACTCCATATTCACAACCCCGTTTTCATCATAGTTGCGGAAGAAGCCATGCTGCAATCCATTTTTGTATGCAATTTCCTGGCGAAGCTTGAATGTCTTTTCATCATACGCTTTGACAATTCCTTCAAGTTTACCATTGACATAATTACTGGTCTTGAGGATCTTCCCATACTTATACAAGATTTGTTCGCCTTCCAGAACACCGACATGATATTTAGAACGCTCTTCAACCTGTCCCCTGGGAGATAATTTCATGGATGCACCTTCTAATAGCCCGTTTACATAGTTTGATGTAGCTACGATATAACCTTCATTGCTGTATTCCACCCATTGACCTGTACGCTTATTGTCAAGGATAAATCCCTCGTGAACGATTTGTCCAGCCGGGTCAACTTGTCGGGCTTGTTTGATAGGGCTGCCGGGAATATCAGTCAGTTGTAATCCCGCGAGATCTCCCGTCCCTGTGACAGGTTCAGGAGCCGATGGCTTACAGGCAAAAAATGAAAGCACCAGAGTTAAACAGAGGATGGAAAATATTGATTGTTTCATAGTCGGAAGAGCGTGGTTAGATATCGTCAAGGAATTGTTAATCGGGAGGCAAGAATAGAGAATTTTATATTTTTAGCGGTCTTTTTAACAGGGTTTAGCAATTCATTAGGCTACCCGTTTTCACAACGTTGATACAAACATACATATGGATATCCTTATTGATGGATTGACCAAATCGTACGGTTCTCAGAAGGCTGTAGACAACATCTCTTTTGAAGTACGGACAGGCGAAATTGTAGGTTTTCTCGGACCAAATGGCGCTGGTAAAACCACCACACTGAAGATGATCACGCAATACTTATCACCGGATGCCGGCCAGATCACCATCGGAGGTAAGGCCACAACAAAAAACAACCTGCGTGGCTCTATTGGGTATCTGCCCGAGCACAATCCATTATACGACGACATGCCCGTTCCGGAATACCTGGCGTTCTGCGGACAGCTACAAGGAATTTCAAGACAACATATTGATCAGCGGGTGAAGGAAATGATTGTCATGTGCGGTCTCAATGATGAGAAACACAAAAAGATCGGTGAACTCTCAAAAGGGTATCGCCAACGTGTAGGTCTTGCACAAGCCATGATCCACGATCCCGCCATCCTCATCCTCGATGAACCCACAACTGGCCTTGATCCAAATCAGCGTGTAGAAATCCGTGAACTGATCAAAAAGCTGGGTGTACACAAATCCGTAATCCTTTCTACACACATACTTCCTGAAGTTGAAGCAACCTGCGATCGTATCCTGATCATTAATAAGGGAAAGATCGTTGCGAATGGCACACCGGAATCATTACGTGCACATTCCACCGGCAAGAGTTTCCTGCTGGTGGATATTGAAGGTGCTCCGAAGGATGTCATTCAAAAAGCATTAAGAAGTCTGCCGGATGTCTCAGGTATTGGACTAAGTGCTGATCACAAATTGTGGGAAGTAGAATGTTCTGATAGTTCTCAGACAGCCCGGGCCGTATACAAAATGTGCGTGTCAAAAGAATGGATGCTGCTTCAGATGAGCCCGGTAGAGGTGCGGCTTGAAGATATCTTCCGGAATGTTACGATGAATTAACCCATTTGAAAATCGAAAAAAAACTATCCGATGCGAGAATCCTGGATCATAGCAAGGAAAGAACTCAACAGTTTTTTTGATTCACTTGTAGCCTACATCCTGTTGATCGCTTTCCTGGGCTTCAGTGGATTTTTTACCTGGTTGTGGGGAAATGATATTTTTTATCACAAGCAAGCCAGCCTGCAGGTTTTCTTTAGTGTGGCACTCTGGTCTTTATTCTTTTTTATTCCTGCCATCACCATGCGCCAGTTTGCTGAAGAGAAAAAAAGCGGCACAATTGAATTACTTCTGACCAAGCGCATTACAGATCGTCAGTTAGTAGCAGGTAAATTTTTAGCTTGCTTTCTATTGGTTGTCATTGCGCTTGCATTCACGTTACCCTATTATATTTCAGTTGCTCGCCTTGGCAATATTGATCATGGCAGCACCATTACCGGATATCTCGGTCTGATGCTCATGAGTAGTGCATACATAGCAATCGGTCTTTTTGCTTCCAGCCTCACGAATAATCAAATCGTTGCATTCCTTCTGGCATTGTTAATCGGTGTTGTCTTTCAATTCATCTTTGGTGCTTTAGGTTCAGGTCAGCCGGGCTGGATTGGTGGTTTGTTGTCTGATCTGAGTATTCCGGGACATTATGAGTCCATGTCGCGGGGCGTCATCGATACAAAAGATCTTGTGTTCTTTCTATCCATCACGATGTTAGGATTGTTGCTCACCCAACTGATGATCTCAAAACGTACATAATATGAACCAGGATCGTAAGCTCTCTATCCTATTGATCATTGGCATCATCGCAGTGATTTTTCTTTTGTCTCGTCAATATTTCTTCCGGATTGATCTGACAGAGGATAAACAATTTACCATGAGTAAAGCGACACGCGGGATCCTTCATGATCTTGAAGATCCGGTCGATGTCAAAGCTTATTTTTCAGAAAACCTGCCTGCAAATTTTGAACGGGTGCGAACGGATTTTCAAAATCTGCTGATTGAATATAATAACATCAGTAAAGGTAAAGTTGATTACCGCTTTATAAATCCAGGTGCTGATTCTACTTCCGAACAGGAAGCGCTCCAGGCAGGCATCCAGCCCTTGCTGATCAACGTTCGCGAAAAAGACCAGGCTTCTCAAAAAAAGGCATTCATGGGTGCCGTCATTGAATATGGGGATCAAAAAGAAATTATTCCATTTGTGAGTGAAGGTTCTGCAATGGAATATGATCTCACAACAGCCATCAAAAAGATCAGTGTTAAAGACAAGCCTTCTTTAGGTTTTATTCAAGGGCATGGTGAACCGGGCTTTCAGCAGATGCAAAATGTAGCCCAGGCGTTAAGTGTGATCTATGCGATCGAACCTTTGGACCTGTCTGAAACTGCCATTGAAGATCGATTCCAGGCCATCCTTTGGATCCGACCAACCGATTCAGTGCCTGCGGATCATTTTGAAAAACTCAATGCGTATCTCTCGAAAGGTGGCAAACTAATTACGGCTATCAATGCGGTGGATGGAGATTTATCTACCGCACAGGGGTCAGCATCCACACATAATGTTTTGCCATGGCTAACCTCTATGGGCATTGTGATTGAGCCAACTTTTATTATTGATGCATCCTGTGGCAAAGTCACCATTCAGCAAAACATGGGACCTTTTAGCATTCCTACGCAAGTCAGCTTTCCATATCTTCCCTTAGTTACAAGTTTCCCTGATCATCCTGCAACAAAAGGAATTGAAGCAGTGATCTTTCAGTTTGCGAGTCCTATACGATTTATGACGCAGGATAATACGATCTGGTCTCAATTTGTAACCAGCTCTGCGAAATCCGGTACACTCCAGGTTCCGTTATATTTTGATATTCAGAAACAATGGACAAATGCAGATTTCCCATTATCAAACATTGCTATTGGAGGTATCGCTGAAGGTGTTAAAGGAAATGCTGATTCGAAGCTTGTCGTATTTTCAGATGGAGATTTTATTGTTTCCGAACAAGGCAATATTAATCCTGACAATGTTAACCTGTTAGTAAATACGATTGAATGGCTGGTAGATAAATCCGGGCTCTCCGAATTGCGTACTAAAGGAGTTGTTTATCGGCCGATTGATGAACTGGAGGAGGGAAAAAGGTCCGCTATCAAGTATATCAATTTCCTGTTGCCTTTGGTATTAGTCGGTGTGGTTGGTTTGTGGCGTTCTCAACGTAATCGATTAAAACGGATTCGCAGAATGGAAGAAAAATATGTCTAAGTGATTGAAGTATGAATAATAAAATCCTTTTGCTGGTATTCGCAGGCTGCCTGTTGGTTTTCTTTGGAAGTAAATTTTTAAAAAAAGATCACACAGCTTCTTTTGATCCAATGATTACAAAAGTGGATACTAGTATGGTTGATCGTATTCGCTATCATACTGGTGGTGAGCGAGCTGAAGAATTTGAGATCGTAAAAGATGGAGTTAGCTGGAAGGCGAAAAAAGGATCATCAATTATTCCACTGGAAGATGCCCGTGTCAAAGAATTAATTGCACCACTTGTGGACCTGCAGGCAAAACGGGTTGTTACAAAAAGCAAAGACAATTATTCCGAATATGAAGCAGGTGATGATCAGGCGACTCATTTGACAATTTACCATGGTGAGAAAATACTTGCTGATGTTTTCATTGGTGGATTTAAATTCGATCAGCAGACACGCACTGCATCGGGCTTTATACGCAAGGCAGACGAGCCGGAAGTGTTTTTGATCGATGGATTTGATGCGATCAGCCTGAAGCCAAGTTTTGACCGGTTCCGTGATAAAAAGCTTGTGAAAGTTGCTTCAGAGGATCTTACTTCATTGGAGTGGACCAATACCTCAGGAAAGAAGGAAGTGATTGTAAAAGAAAATGGCATCTGGCATTATGCGGGAATGGAAAAAGTAGATTCCACTGCATTTGCAACTTACCTCTCTTCGCTTGTGAACGTTCAGGGTTCAGAATTCAGTGAATATTCATTTGCAGAAGGTTTGACGCTTGTTGAAAAGCTAACCTTGTATGGAAATAACATGATTGCTCCAACAATTATTTCAGCTTACAGGAATTCGGATCCCACCCTATCTTGGTTAATCCATAGCTCTGATAATACAGACGCATATTTTCTTTCAGATTCTTCAGGGATTTATAAGCGGATATTCTCAGATCTTACCGATTTTTGGCCCTGATGGTCAATAAAGAAGTCGCAGCACAGTTTAATCTCCTCGCCGCTCTCATGGAGCTCCATGGCGAGAACTCATTCAAAACTAAGACATACATCACTGCATTCCAGAGTTTGCGCAAGTGGGACAAGCCACTGTCAGAGATGTCAGAAGCTGAATACGCCACCATACCGGGTGTAGGCAGTTCTGCCGCAGGCAAGATTGCAGAGCTTATAAGTAAAGGCTCTATAGAAGTCCTTGAAAAGCTGAAAGCAAAAACACCGGAGGGTATTCAGCAATTATTACAGATCAAAGGAATGGGTCCAAAAAAGATCCGCGTGATCTGGGATAGCCTCGGTGTAGAGACGCCTGCTGAATTATTATATGCCTGTAATGAGAACCGTCTGGTCAAGCTGCCGGGGTTTGGATTAAAAACACAGGAGGATCTATGTTCAAAAATTTCATATTTCCTCGATTCCCAACATCGCTACCTGTACGGTGTGATCGAAAAGGAACTTCTGGAGTTTGAAGAAAAATGGAAAAAAGTTTTCCCAAAAAATAAGCTGCACTGGACAGGGGATGTAGCGCGTAAAAGTCCGGTGATCAGTTCGATTGATTGCCTGATCGTACCCGCCATTGATAAGACAAAGCTTTCAAAAATCGAAGCAATACAAGTTACGGAAGAGAGTGGGGAAGATATATTTTCACTTCTCTATGAAGATCGATATACAATCCGATGCACCATGGTTGATGAATCCGAATTTGTCAATCAGTGGAGTAAGACAACAATGTCGCAACCATTATATGAAGCATTATCAGCTGCAATCGGAAAATATAAAGGAGATTCTGTTGAAGAGTTTTTAGTTGAAGGCGGGTTTGAAGGCTTGCCGTCAGAAATGATGGACCTGGAGGATATTGAGTCTGCAAAGCCAGCAATGTGGGAAGGTCTGATCGAAAGAAAAGACCTGAGAGGAATTGTCCATAACCATAGTACATGGAGTGATGGCATCAATACACTTGAAGAAATGGCTATTCATGTTCGGGATGCCGGCTATGAATATTTTGGCATAAGCGATCACAGCCAGAGTGCATTTTATGCCAATGGTTTGAATCCGCAAAGTGTGATTGCTCAATTAGAAGAAATCGATGAGGTCAATAAAAAGCTCGCCCCATTCCGGATCTTTAAAGGCATCGAATCGGATATTCTTAATGATGGTTCGCTTGATTATGAGGATGTCATCCTACGTCAGTTTGAATTTATTGTAGCGTCTATTCATAGCAATCTAAGAATGGATGAGGACAAGGCTACTGCACGTTTGATCAGGGCTATTGAAAATCCGTATACGCGGATATTGGGTCACCCAACGAGTCGGCTGTTATTGGCCCGGCCAGGTTATCCGATCCATTATAAAAAAGTAATTGAGGCATGTGCTGCCAATCATGTAGTCATGGAGCTCAATGCAAATCCGCAGCGGATGGATATTGACTACCACTGGATCAGGTATTGTCAGGAGAAAGGAGTAATGCTATCCATTAATCCGGATGCACATAGCAGGAGCCAGGTGGAATATGTGAAGTACGGAGTCTTTTCAGCGAGGAAGGGAGGATTGAAAAAGGAGAATTGTCTGAACGCACTTGGGCTGGCTGATTTTCAGAAATGGATTGATGCTAAATCTTAGAATGAGACAGATCTATTTCGTCTTACACTAAGTGCGAACTCGAGGGATCGATACCGGTGGGGCGTTTGTCTCACCGGTTTTTTTATGTATTTGGGAAAATGGAGGACTTCAGGAAAGAAATCTACATCATGTCAATCGCCTTCACAAAAGAAGTCAACAGGAAGGGAAGGGTCAGCCAAAACCATTCAGGGGAGAATATCAGGAGCGCTACACAAGCGATCGTGGATACAAAAAAGACCATCCAGTACAGTCTTCTATTATCTTTTTTCTGTGTTGGGACCTGTGTTTCCGGTGTTGTGACTTGAGATTCCATCGTATCGGTTTAGTGGCGCAAACATAAGGAATATCGAATAACGAACAAGGAATTTTGAATGTTGAAGTTCCTTTTAAAAGGTGATTTCCATCATTCAATACGGAATATTGTAAAAGGAACAAGGGAATATCGAATAATGAACAAGGATTTTTGAATGGTAGAGGGTTTAAACAAAAACTTCAAAAATCCATATTCCTTGTTCATTATTCTTGATTCATTTGTCTTCGTCATCCAGGATCGCGTCGTCTGCGATATCATCTTTGGGCAGGGGAGGCAGCGGCGTCATACCTTCTTCCTCAGGATCTTCGCCATCTTTTTTGACCACTACGGGTTTGCCCATGCTGTAGTCTCCATCGGCATATCGATCCGCGCGCTCGAAGAAGTCATCCTTGCCTTTAAGGGTGGATTCATGCTCTTTGAGCTTTTCATTGATCGGTTTGTCAGCCCATCCGTCATTATTTGGGTCGATTTTTTGGCGTTCTTCCTCGATCGTCTTATCAAGGGCTTTAGCTTTTTCCAGCATGGAATCAACGCCTTCATTGAATTTTTCAGTGACTTTACCGGCCACATTTTTGGTCTTATCCCACAGATCTTCACTTACATCCTCGGCTTTCTCCCAGACCTTATCGCTTGTTTTGACTGCTTTATCAATGATCTCACCGCCTTCTTCCTTGACTTTATCCCAGGTTTTAGCGGTTTTTTCGCCTAATTTTTCCCCTGCTTTGAAGGCATCCGACTCAGGATTTTCCTTTTTTGAGGACGGAGGAGGAGGAGTTTGGGTCCAATCATCCTTTTTATCAAAAATATCGTGAGCTTTTTCCTTAACATCTTCAAATCCCTCTTTGGCTTTGGTCACGATTTTTTCACCAAGATCTTCGGCATATTCTTTGCCTTTATGCCAGGTATCCGATGCTTTTTCTGCGAAGTCGTCGCTAAATTCGCGGCCTTTTGCAGCAGCTTTATCAGCAGCGGACTCAGCCACAGCCTTTTTAACCCAAAGGAGTTTTTTGATTTCGGATAAGAATCCCATATGGACAGTATTTAGACTTGAAGATAAAAGAATTGACGTACTGTTCAAAACCAGCTTGTTTTTGGATTAGTTGTCCCATAACATAAAAAGTTAAATATATTTTAAATGGATACTCAGGTACGATAGGTAAGCGGATAAGTCTGTTTCTATACCATTACCTTTACTGACCTTGCTATATTAGACAGCGATTATGATGATGCGTGTTTTTTGTCTTCTCTCCTTCACCTTTGCCTTTCAACTGGCAACGACCGCTGTCGCACAGATCAAATGGCTTACATGGGAAGAAGCTCAGGCAAAGAATAAAGTTGAACCCCGCAAGATTATAGTTGACGTGTACACCCAATGGTGTGGATGGTGTAAAAAGATGGATAAGGCCACCTTCGATGATCCGGATATCTCCAAATACATAAACAAAAATTATTACGCCGTCAAATTTGACGCGCAAACAAAATCAGATATCACCTTCAAGGACAAAGTATACAAATATGTCAAACAGGGTGAAAGTGGCTTTAATGAACTAGCCATTGAGATAACCTTTGGTCGCATGTCTTTTCCCACGATTGTATTTCTTGATGAAAAATTGAATCTGATCCAGCCTCTCCAGGGATATAAGGATCCTGCGTCCATGGATAAAATCATGAAATATTTCGCGGAGAATTATTATAAAACAACTCCGTGGAAGAAATATGAAAGCATGTGTCCTTCAACCACACCTGCCGTAATGCCTGAAAAGAAAAAGGACTAAGTACGATTAGTCGTCCCTCGGTTTTGGCGTATTCCTATTACTGTATCCGTTTCCATTCGAAATTTATCAATTTTCAAACCTCTTAGATTAGGAGCTTTCACACCATCAGCGAGGCTATGGTCTGTCTGGATGACCCACGCTTCATCCCATTTTTCTTCTGTAATAAACATATTCAAAAGATAGGTTCCTCCTTCCACGAGCAGGATTCCAATTTTTTGCTGATTTAATTTATCCAAAATAAAATCAACATGAACTTCATCTGATGGAAAGATCAGCTTTTCAATATGCGGTGCAGTAATTTTTGAATTATCTGTTGCTGAAAAATATACGATTCGTTGTCCCATATTTTGAAACACCAGGTATGTTTCATCCAGTGAAGCGCCAGGATCATAAATTACTCTTACAGGGGAATCACCAGTAGCATGTCGTGTTGTTAGTGAAGGATTATCAGTTTGAACAGTTCTTGCGCCAACCATAATGGCATCTGACTCCGCACGCAATCTATGTGACCATTGAAGTGTATGTGGGTGACTTAATAATATTCTTTTTCCGATCTGACCAACATAACCATATTTCGATTGCGCCCATTTTAAAATTACATACGGACGATTCAAAAGAATATTAACCGCAAACATCCGTATCAATTCTTTGCCCTCTTCTTCCAAAATTCCTGTTTGCACTTGTACACCTGCCTGGCGAAGGATTTCAATACCCTGACCGGCTACCAGTGGATTTGGATCAGGTGTGCTGATACGCACGTCTTTGATTTTTTCAGCCAAGATGAGATTTGTGCAGGGTGGTGTTTTACCGGTAATGCAACAGGGTTCCAGCGACACATAAAGAATCGAAGCGGGTATCAAATGTCTGTGTTCCGAAGCAACACTTTTGACTGCTTCAACTTCGGCGTGAGGTCCACCAAAACGTTGATGATACCCTTCACCTATAATTTTATCCTGGTAGACTAGCACGGCTCCTACGGGTGGATTTGGAGATACATGCCCAATGCCCCGCCGCGCCAGTGTAAAGCAACGCCTGATATAAAGCTGATCCGGATTGGTGATAGCTGACATCCCGGCAAAGATGCTTAAAAGAGCAACTACGTGGGGATTAAATATTTCTTTCTAAATTTCAGTCCCAACGGGTAAGTCACCTGTTCAGCCAACTTATGTCACACCATGGCCAAACCTGATAACAGCAACGCCTTCAGAAAATATGTCGTTGAATTTGTAGGTACGTTTTTTCTTCTGATGGCGATTTGCATGTCGTTTTCCGGTGGTCTAGGACATTTTGCCTCTCTCGCGATTGGCGCCACGCTGATGGTGATGACCTATGCCGGTGCTCATTTATCCGGGGCACATTTTAATCCGGCAGTTACCATAGCTGTTTACCTGAGAGGTAAATTGAATACAGGTGATATCCTTCCGTACATTGTTGCTCAGGCTCTGGGTGGGGTACTCGCAGTAATGCTGGCAGGATTTTTCCTTGCCTCCATGGGTGTGGCTGACCCGGCACCAAAAGAGCTTGACATCGTTCCTGTTTTGATAGCAGAGGTATTAGGCACCATTGCGCTCGTATATGTCACCCTTAATGTCACGACCTCACAAAAGACATCTGGTAATAGTTATTTCGGACTGGCCATTGGTTTTACCATGATGGCAGGCCTCTATCTTTTTGGCAATGTATCTGGTGGTGCGTTTAATCCCGCGATTGCGCTGGGCATGACAATGGCTGGATATACTTCTTGGTCATCGATCTGGATCTTCCTTGTGGCCAATTTTGCCGGAGGCGCACTGGGAGCGTTTTTATTCCAGTATGTCAATGGACCTGAAGTTTAATAATCCCTGCTATTACACTGGTCATTGATTAATAATGATCCAAGGCGGCTGAGCAGGATGAGCGTGAGGATGAGGGAGTCGAAGCCCCGGCTCACAACCGTAACAGCTTTTCAAACTTTCCTTCCCTGATATAATGATGAATAAACTTATTGTCCTCCGGCATGGATGGACGTACTTCAATTTCATGGATGACATCACTGATGCAGGAAATGCAATGATCTTCATCCACATATCCCCAACCCATCACACGGCCTTTTGAAATAAGGACGAGACTTTTTTCTCCAGGTGTTCGTCCACGGTCAGCGATGACAAAATCTTCATCAAGATTTTTTTGTGATGCCGCTACAGCTTTGCGCACTTTTTCATTGTAGGAATCGGGATTTTCTGTTCCACGACATGCACCCTCACATTTTCCGACCTGGTGATAAAAACAACTCCCCGGACCCGTATCGATGTCAGTTTTTTTCAAACACAAACCGTATGTGTCAGTAAGTTTTCTCAAATAGTTAGTAGCGGATTGTGCATCAGGCAATTCATGCAGAATGGCCGCAGTACCTGGTGTATCAATTTTATTTTTCTTCCGCACCTTCATTTGAAGATATCCACCTTCATCAAAATAATAGTAGATGGCAAAGGGAAAAGATTTACGACGTTGCGCACGATTGATGTCTGGTTGTAATCTTTTAATCTCTGCATTTTCCAATAAGGATGCGATCAGTTCGCTGCCGGTAAGGGTATAGGTGATGTCGTGAACACGTTGTTGCATTTTACCTGCCTTGTTGGAGATTTCTGTAAAATGTTGTGCGACGCGTTTTTTGATATGAATGCTCTTACCAGCATATATCACTTTTCCATCCTGATCATGGAAATAGTATACACCTGCACCTTCCGGTAGTTTATGCAAATGCTCTAAGGAAATCGTGGCAGGTAGTTTTGCTTCCTTAATCCCCAGGTTGATCATGTCATCAGAAAATTCGACACCAACACCTGAGCATGTGATACGTTTAAAAACTTCCGCGGTGGCCAACGCGTCATCCAAAGCACGGTGACGGTTATTGACAGATAATGAAAAATGCCGGATCAATGAATCCAGGCTATGAGATTTTAATTGCGGTAACATTTTCCTGCTCAGACGAACAGTGCACAATTGTTTGCGCGTATATGCATAGCCTAATCTTGAAAATTCTTCACGCAAAAACCCATAATCAAAACGGGCATTATGTGCCACGAAAATCGCACCTTCTGTTTTTAGTACAATGTCTTTAGCAACTTCACAAAAGAGTGGGGCGTCGGCCACCATATCATTGGTGATGCCGGTCATGTTGGTAATAAACTCAGGAATACTTCGTTCGGGATTGACCAGGGTCTGATACTGATCTATGACCTGCTGACCATCATGGAGGACTATGGCGATTTCTGTAATTTTGTCACGCTTTACAAGACCGCCTGTCGTCTCGATATCCACAATCGCATATAATCGTTCTTTACCCATGCACTATCGCCTCCCTGTATTTCTTTTAGGACATCTAATATCAATGTTTTTTATCATATGTCAGGGGTGTGCCCAGGGAGTTCCGCGAACTTTACCTGAAAAGGTGGAAGTAATGCCCGGAGCTCTGTCCACTTCAGAATATCTTCCTTTGCTGAAAGGTAAGAAAGTTGGGCTGGTAGTAAACCAAACCAGTCTCATTGGATCTGTACATCTGGTTGATTCTCTGATAAATAGGGGTGTGAAGATTGTTCGTTTGTATGCACCCGAACATGGACTTCGCGGTCAGGCGGATGCCGGGGAGACAATTAAGGATGGCGTGGATACAAAGACAGGAATTCCGGTTACCTCACTTTATGGGGATAAGAAAAAACCATCTAAAGGGGATCTTGCGGGAATTGATGTAATGGTGTTTGACATACAGGATGTGGGTGTTCGATTTTATACCTATATCAGTACGCTTCATTATCTCATGGAAGGTTTGGCGGAAGCAAATGTGCCGCTGATCATTCTTGATCGTCCCAATCCGAATGGGCATTACATTGATGGTCCGATGATGGATACTTCACAGTACAGATCATTTGTAGGGATGCATCCGATTCCAGTTGTCCATGGATTGACGATCGGTGAATATGGCCAGATGATCAATGGTGAGAAATGGATAAAAAAATCTTGCGCGCTCACTGTGATCAAATGCAAAAACTATGATCACACTACTTTCTACGACTTACCTGTAAAGCCTTCTCCCAATCTTCCCAATATCCGATCGATCCTGCTGTATCCCGGTATTTGTTTTTTTGAAGGCACGACGGGAAGTTTAGGCAGAGGCACATCCACGCCATTCCAGGTTGTAGGCCATCCGGAATATCCGAACAAGACATTCTCCTTTACGCCGCAACCAACTCCTGGTGCACTGCATCCGCCTCTTGAAGGAAAGACATGTTATGGCGTTGATCTTACGAAGATGAACGTGGATTCATTATTTGCCTTGGGTCATATGGATTTAAGTATACTCTTGAGCTTTTATGGTAAGATGAAGACCGATGGCTTTTTCACTCCCGCCTGGTTTGATAAGCTTGCCGGTGGACCATCCTTTCGGGAATCGATTCTCGCCGGAAAAACGGAATCACAGATCCGTGAAAGCTGGGTTGAAGGGCTCAAAAGTTTCCAAAAAAAGCGGGTAAAATATCTGGTTTATGCGGATAGCCCGGGATGTGAAAAATAGGGGTGATTTTAACTAAAATTTGGAGGTTAATCTCCACATAATCAACTAGTTATGACAGTGTGGCACACCTAGGTATGCCACACTGTCATAACTAGTTGACATTCAATTAATTAGATGCATTTTCACCCTCTATTTTTTGTCCATACTTTTCCCCACCTTATTGGGTGTTAATAACTATCTGGCGCCCCTGACAATCAATACGTTAAGTCCTAGTGGCACGACTAATAGTGGCAATACTAGTAGTGCCACCAGAGTTTTAAGAATTGGGTTGGGAGTTAAGTAAAATCAGTGCTTAATTATCAAACCTGTAGATCAACTGCGCCCGGATCTCCGACCGCTGATTACCCTGGATCTCATCGTTGCCACTACCAACCGTCAACTCATCCAGCCAACGGGTACGGGCATACTTTATCTCCGCAGTAAGATTTCGAATGCCTTTGTACCGAAGGTTGATGTAGTACCGGTTACCACGTCCATCAAAGGCAGGTATAGCGTAATAATAGATCAGATCATTTTCATAGGTGTAGATCCGGCTTTGAAAATCATCTGTATCAAACAGCGTGATCCGCGCACTCAAACTCCACGGTGAACCCACTGGCTTGTAAACAAAATCCTGGTACACCAGAAATCCTTTTTGTTTTTCATCAGGCAGATCATAAAAACTCCATTCGAGACGCGTGCGCAATTGAAGAGCTTTATCAATGATGTTATTAATATGCAGACGTACCTGTGTTTTTTTCTGGGGCACCACATCAGCGATCGCATCACCTACAGGACGATCATTAATATTTGTAATTTTTGATCTTACCTGTGCATATATTTCAAGACGTCGCTTGATCGTATAGGTGACACGACTGAAATATTCACGACCCTCTGTTGGTGCATCGATATTGAAACGCAACCATGGATGTGACCAGATGTCATGATAGAGTTGGATCTTCCATCGACCTGATGGTGTAATCTCAAGGCCCGTATAAAGACCACGTTCATTATTTGCACCAGAACTTTCTCCAAATGCATTTGGTGATAGCGCATGATAATCACGATCATAGGATCTGAATAAAACGGCTGCCACAACATGCCGATCCAAAGCCGCGAGCACGCCATTGAGCGTTGCAATCGCGCCATTATCACTCATCGCTGTTTCTCCAAAAAAATGAAGGCCACCCAGCCAAAAACCATAGTCTGCGCTCGCGTTGATGAGCCTGTCCCCATTAAAATAATATTGATTGTAGAGATCCGGGGTACGATTAAGCGGCACACTCAATTTGGAATACAAAGCACTCACGCCGAGATGACGACGGTTTTTATCATAGGCAAGATTTACTCCTGCCTGCGTCAGATCAATGGCTTTTTCATCCGCAATTTCCGAATCCGTTCGATGCAGGCTCGCTGTCTGTAGGCTGGATATATCACTATTGATGTCTATAATCTCCCCATCTTCCCTGATCGTATCAGTTATCAGATTTGCGTCACGTTTATTCTGACTTCCAAAAACTGTAACAGTAAAATTATCAATCGGTCTAATGGATACACCTGCACCACGTAAAAAATTATTTTCATCTACAGATGTGTATTGTCTTAACGGATTGCCGGTACGCTTGATCGAAGCGACATAACTGCTCTTGCCGGCACCAAAACCCGAATGCATAATTAAACCCTGTCCAAAACTTGCTGAAAAATCACCCAGCACCACAGCAGGCAACCATGACCTATAATTTTGTAATGACAGATGCGCGGAATAAAAATCAAAACCATGTTTGTTAGATCCTTTAAAAAATGCTTCGCCTGCATCCTTTTCCGCAGTAATCCCGTAACTGATGTTATTGGAATTCCGGTGACGCAACCTGAGATATACTTTATCAGGGCCTCCCTCATAGTCAGGATCTTCACCTTCATAACCATCCGCCTCTTCTATCGTTCTGCCTGCACGGAAATAGATCTCATTTTGTCCATGCAGTATGAGATCTTTTAATGAAGATGTTTGTGTAAAAACTTCACGGCCCTGCACATTACTGATCGCCTGCAGGATGCGGATCGTTTCTGTGTCAAAACCAGGTATGGATTGTAATTCGAGGATTGAAAGTAGCGGACCATTTTTTACAACATGATCCTGCAACTTTTGATAAGCGACTTCTGTAATAATTTTCCATTGCACGAAGTCAGCAACATCCTCCGAATTGATATCCACCGGATGTCTTTGCCAGTCATCCACTAGTTCACCCAGCTCTGTAAAATCAAATTCTTCCTCCCCTTCCAGATTTTCAGTAATGATCTCGATCAGTTGCTGAAAATAATCCTGGACAATCTGGGTCTCTTGTGCTTCACTGAATCTTACCGAAAAAATTAATACGCATGCTGAAAGCAATGCCCGATACAACTTGGAGAGATAAACCTTATTCACCAGCTCTAAATTACTCGTTTATCCCACCGGATAACCTATGACATGGAATTATACACTGTCTGTTGACTTCTGCGCCGGAATGGAGAACTCTGCCTGATGACGAGATATACGAGTACACCTATGATAACCGCAATAAAACACCAAACAGAAATAAGGCTGGGCTTGAAGAAGATGCGGGCGACAAGATAGGATGCAAGGAGAAGCACCCCGATGAGCTTGATTTTTATATCCTTAAACCACAGGGGTGGCGCTACAGATGCTGCCAGGTAAAATGCAGCGGCCACAGGTATGAGCATTTTTGGAAAGTCGACTTTGTAAAAGACGTGCCTGTTGACAATTGAGGATTCATAACCAAAGAAGATAAGGCACCCTAAAAAATATGTTGCCACGATGCCGCCGGTGATGGTAAATAATTTTAGGATCCGCTTGCGTTTTTGATCAGGCTCGAGAAAAACGAATGAGAAGGGTATCCAGAATGGCCAGACGACCATGGCCGTCAAGAGGAAGATCAGGGATGCAAAATTCTGGTAAGCCGACCATTCCGGGTGCATCAGGGACATCCATACGACCCCTTCTGCAAATTGTTGTACAGCGAAGATCAATGGAATGCTGGCGAATGGGTATTGATTAGGTGTTTTAACCTGGGACAGAGTAGCGCCTCCGATGATGCCGAGGCCGATGCTGGCTGTGAAACTGGCGGTTGCAGAAAAGCACATATATAAATATTTTCAAATGGAACCGCAAAGTACAATTTTATAAGATTTTATGATAATTATATAACATTTGAATGCTGGAATTCACTTATAATATTCACTAACCTGTTGCTGACCAATGAAATGATATTCATAGAAGTTTACTTCGAAGATTACATCTTCGCTGAGCTTGCAACTTCCTTCATTCTGAATGCTGATGGTGTCATTCCTATTTCCTGCTTAAAATACCTATTGAAAGAGGCTTTATTATTAAATCCGGCTTCGTATGCTATCTGAATAATTGTATCCTGCGAATATGCGGGGTTGGCCAGCACTTTTTTGACATAGTCTACCCGATATTTATTGATGAGCTCGAAAAAATTTACTTTATAATGTTCATTGATGATCTGCGATAATTGGTGGCGATTGATATCCAGATATGATGCTAAATCATCCAGGCGTAATTCATTTTCTTTAAAAACCTGCTCCTCCTGCAATAATCTCTCCAGACGTTTTTTGATCGATTCACTGGCGCCGGGTGTCAGATTGGAAGATTTGTATTTGAGAATCGGAAGTATGGCTTCAATTGGCTCGCTGCTGAAAACTCTTTGCTGGACCAGTCCCATATAGGCAATGATCAGAATACCTGCAGACATCACGAGACTGATGGTGTAATCCCATTCCGGATTAAAGAAGGACGTGGATACAAGAATAAAGTAAGACAGAAATGAAAACGTGTAAATATTCACACCCCACGTCAGGATTTGCGTCCAGGTCTTAATATTAGCATCTACCTGCCATTCATTTTGAGTCAGAAAATGAATGCGAATGGCATAGTACATAATATGAGAGGTCAGCACAATCGAACTCGAGCCAATCATTACAAGATCATTAAATGCTGACATCTGAACGCCGATATCGCTTAGTACAGCAGGCAGTAATAAAATGAATGAGATGGCAGGAATCATGAAATGATAGAAGACTTCTTTTTTCGAATATTCCTCCTTAAAAATGGTTTTTAAATAAAAATATATGGATGGACCTACGAGTAACGTCATGAATGGCCAAAGATTCCGGAGATAGGGAAAATATATTACATAACGAGTCCAGATCGTCAGGTACGTGATGATCAAAATTGAAAAGGAAAATACTAACAAGGAAAGCCATGTTTTCCCTGCAGTGAATTTTGATTTTCCGGACATCAATACAATTCCAATGAGCAATCCAATAATTGAAACAATAAGTAGAAGTATTGTCCAGGCGTTAAAGCCTGGCTTTAATGATTGTTTTAATTTAGAGAATGCATCATTTGATTTCGATAGATCATCAAATTCGGGCTGGGAAAGCATTTTGTAATTCAAAAAAGTTTGTGGCAGGTCTGACAGGATTGACATGGCCATACTGTCTTTATGCATTACTGCATATAACTTGGCTTCCCAGAACGCGGCACCTCTCCAGCGTTCACCCTTCATTTGTTTTAATTCCTGAAATAGAGCAAGTGCCCGTGCTGTATTTCCATTGCGGTAAAAACAGATAGCGCCATTCATCTTCATACTTTCAGAAGTGAGATGAAGTGTATCCAGCTCTGGCACATGCGCAGTGCGGTTCAGGGTTACTGCCTCTTGCAGCTTTTGTTCCGAAAGCTGGCCCGGGAGGATTTGGGCCGTTCCGGTCAATAATAGTAGTAGTATGAAATTTCTTAATCGCATGAATATCATCCCTTTTTCACAGACTCAACAATAACCGCATTAATGCTGGATCATGATTTTTTGCCTGCCGATCTTATTTCCATTCAATGGCACAGTGATCATGTAAATTCCATTAGATAGATCGGATGCATCCCATGATGTGCTGTCCGACAATATGATTTTATTTACGACGATGCCTGATGTGGTGCACACTTCTGCAATTGAACCCACTGGAATTTCATCATTGGAAATGATTTGAAATGTAACTCCTGTTGAAGGGACAACGATCCTTACATCTGAATAAAGTGATGGGTCTGTTATGCCAGAAGTGATCGATTCATTCCTCAGGACTACAGCATTCGGCGTCAGCAAATTCAATGTCCCGGGTGGAACTACCGTACTAATGAGCGTGCCTGCCGGAGAATATTTTCTAACAGAGGAAGTTCCCCCAACGCCCAGAAGGATATTTCCATCCGGTAAAAAATCAATACCCTCACTTCCCGGTACCATTGTAATAAAATTGCCTTCATAACTTCCATTGCTATCAAAGCGCTTGACAATGCCGGCATTGTAATCATTGACCAACAGGTCACCGTCATCATCGAACCAGATATTCGTAGGACCTGCAAGGTTGGTACTTACAAATCGCCCAAGGTCAGCCCCCGTTAGACTAAACTTCTGCACATATTTTTCTCCATAGGATGAGACATACAGGTTACCTGCATTATCCCAGTCAAGTCCGATGCTCGTGCCGACTCCGATGGCAGTGAATTCATCTACAAATGACCCATCCAGCTGATATCGCCAAACTTTTCCATTGCCATCCCATTGCAGAACATACAGAAGGCTGTCAGCGCCTATCTTCATGCGGGTCGGACCACCAATCCCAGTCGCGAAAATATTGATGTAATCCCCTGTATTTGCATTAAATCTCAAGATCTCCCCGCTGTTAAGATTGGAGATCAGTACAACAGTATCATTTTCCAGAAAGACGATATCCTGAGGCCAATCCAGGTGATCGGAAATGAACACTTCTCCATTGGAACCGTCTACATCAAATTTCAGGATTTGCCATGGTGGCTGGTCGAAATTGCCTGCATCAGAAACATACATTTTTAGATCCTGGCTATGCAGTTTGAAGAGAGGCAGGCACAGCGCGAGTCCGATTAACCACAAGTATTTGTTTGTCATGATTCAATATTTTTTGATGAATGATGACAAAAAAACGGTTGCTGTTATGGTAAAGAGTCAGTTTTTATAAGGATTTACTAAATAGCGTGGAGCGGAGGCGAGGGCGTGGGGCCTTTGATAGAAAAGCCCCTGTTGTGATTATGAGTTCAGGCACATTTACACCATATAATATTTCACTGTCGAATAACTTCTTCTGCACGCATTCAGACACAAAATTAAACCTGGGTTGCAGCACGTTTGGCAATTTAGCAAAGGTTTTGTCAACTAAATGTTTGCTTCATTGTTACTACCTGCTCCCATAACCTCCCAGAAGACAGAACAATCTCTCACCACCTGAACGCAGGAGGAGGATTCATTCTATATCTTATTCAAATTCCATATTTGTTGCTTGCCCCTGCAGCCTGGATACATTGCGTAAAAGAATTTCCCAATGCCAGCGTGTGAAATTCAAAATCAATATTGTAAATTGATCGAAGTTTCACTCCCTGGTGCAACAATCTTGACCTGAGTATGCCCTTACTCCGGTAGTTCCCGATTATTGAAACGAAGCAAACCAAGGCTATGAAACTCTCCAACTTTATTAAAGTTCTATCTCTGCTTGTCATCGTCTGTCCTCTCAAGGCGCAAAATGCGCTGAAGGTCCGTCAGAATGACACCACGTCTCATCACCTCATGGTAGAACCGCTTCTTACCAACAGCGGCGCCTTCTTTGGCGAAAACGCAGGCAAGAAAAACATGGGGTTTGGTAACTCATTTTTTGGATACACCGCAGGTGAAAAGAATACTATAGGCGTTGAAAATACATTTATGGGTATGGGTGCAGGTCAAAGCAACCGCACAGGAACTCATAATACATACATAGGTAAAAACACAGGAAGCTTCAGTAACGGAAGCCGCAATGTTTTTATGGGCGTCAATTCCGGACAATACAGTCCCGGGAGTGATAACCTGATGCTGGGCTACCAGGCAGGCATATTTGGTACCGGTAGCCGGAATGTTTTGTTAGGTGTCAATGCCGGACAATACAGCTCCGGAACGGATAACGTCATCCTGGGATATCAGGCTGGTTCCTCAACTGCTGCCACCGGAAGCAGGAATGTATTTATCGGGAAAGAGGCAGGTATGAATGAGTCCGGAAGTAACAAGCTTTATATCGAAAATAGCAATGTGGACAGCACCAATGCTCTTCTCTATGGAAATTTCAGCACGGACTATCTGAGGACTAAATCCCGGATGGAAGTGTATTCACACAATAGCACCACTCCGGCATTTGTAGCGATCAAAGCGTATAACGCAGGCGTATCTCCTTCTGATCATCCTGGGGTGTTAGGCCAGAATAATGTCGATGATAGTTGGGGCATTGGTGTGAAAGGCATAGGCGGTTATATTGGGGTGGTGGGTACGACTACTGGTACAGGAGGTGGAACTTATTTTGGAATGATTGCAGAAGCTACAACACCCAATACTGGATCAAATTATGGCCTCTATGCAAATGCAACTGGCAGCGCTGCCAATGTAGCAATCTATGCAACAGCGCCTCTCGGTGCGCCAAACTATGCAGGCTTTTTTGAAGGTCGCGTGTATGTTGGAAATATTCTTGGCATTGGCAGGACACCTGCAACATTTCCGTTGGAAATTAAAAGCAGCAGCAATAACCTGATACAGTTTTACAACGAAAACACTGCCAGATGGCACATGCGAATTGAAAATAATAACGCACTAAGTTTCACAGAAACTGCAGCATCAGCGAATCGATTAACCTTTTTACCTGGTGGCAATATCGGCATGGGCATCGCACTTCCTACAACCAGTCTTCACATCTATTCACCAACGGAGCCTACTCTTAAATTGCAGTCGGACGGCACTGCTGAAAATTCTGGAAGAATTTCGTTACGTCAATCAGACAATACCGGTATGGATCTTTATTATGATGGAATCAATGATGATTACGTAGTTGAATCTTACACAAATGGTGCAAGCATTGGAAAGCGACTCATTATTGATCAGGCATCCGGGGATGTGGGAATTGGAACTTCAGACATGGCGTTAGGGTACAAACTTTCTGTAGATGGTATGATTATATGCACAAATCTCGTCATGTTGCCACAGGAAAGCTGGCCGGATTATGTTTTTGCCAAAGGGTACGATCTTATGTCCCTGGAAAAAGTACAATCCCACATAGAAAAACATCATCACCTTCCAGGCATTCCATCAGCAACAGAAATTGCTGAAGACGGTGTCAATGTAGGTCAAATGCAAACATTGATGATGAAAAAAATCGAAGAGCTCACACTCTACGTTATCGACCTCAACGAACAAATGAAGGAATTGAAAGCAGAAAACGTAAAGCTCCGTTCAGAGGTCTTGACATCGAAGGATTAATTGGAAATTGGAAAGTAGAAATTGGAAAATAGAAATTGGAAAATAGAAATTGGAAATTGGAAATTCTCTCATTTTATTACATAATGTTATAGATTCGAACTTCGTACTATTAGCTACTATCTACTAACTATTAACTATTAACTATTAACTTTTAACTTCGTACTTCCTTCTCCGGTCCGAGCTGCACCCGCAATCTCGCTTCTTCATGATCAAGTCCCCGTTCAATATTCCGGATGACCTCATCAGGATATTCATCTTCAGGTTTGAGATTAGCCAGGATCTTTCGTCGCACATCTATTAATTCAATCAGTGCTTCAAAATATTTAGAAATCACAGGAGAACCTGCTTCAGGTCGTTTCATTTGTTTCTTCTGAAGCTTCAGGAAATGTTCATTTCGTTCGCGTAACATTCTGAAAGCTTCATCATTCTCCACTTCTGCACTGTAATTGTTGTCGAGATGAGCCAGCACAGCTTTCACCATGAGGATCTGTATCGCCAGTTCTTTTTCTTCATTATCATCCTGCACAATTATATTCAGTTTACGGATGATCCATGGCAGACTGAGACCTTGTAGGACAAGTGTGACGAGAATCACAATAAAGGTTATCAGGAGGATCTCATTCCTAAATGGAAATGCTTCACCCGCACTGATCGTAAGTGGTATGGATAAAGCAGCAGCAAGCGAAATAACACCCCGCATGCCACTCCATGCTACAATGAATACAGCCTTCCAGTTTGGATACGGTTCGGTTTCCCTGATCTTTTTACTCAGCATACGAGGCAGGTAGGTGCCAGGGAATACCCAAATGATGCGGATGATGATCGTCACAAAACTGATGATGAAACCATACATCATGACAGATAGTAAGTTTGCTTCCGGAATATTTTTGAGGATGACGGGTAGTTGGAGGCCTATCAGGATGAAAACTGTTCCATTGAGCAGAAACACTAATGTCTCCCAAACGCCCTGGGCTTGTATCCGTGTTTCATACGTGAAAATATCAGTAGCCCTTGCACTCAGGTACAATCCACCGGTGACCACGGCCAATACGCCAGACATATGGAAATGTTCGGCAATGATATACATCAGGTAAGGTGTAATCAATGTCATCGCAGTATCGATACTCGATGTCGTTGGTAAAAATTTATGGATCAGATAAATGCCAAAGGAAATAACCAGCCCGACGATAATACCTCCCGCCACGGCTATAGCAAAATCCACGCTGGCATTGAATATTGTAAATTGACCAGTGAAGATTGCGACTAACGCAAAACGAAAAATGATCAAACTTGCAGCATCATTGACCAGGCTTTCCCCTTCGAGGATGGTCAGTACACGTTTCGGCATTTTCATTTTTTGAAAAACCGATGTAGCGGCAATAGCATCAGGTGGCGAAATAATGCCCCCTAACAAAAAACCAAGTGCCAGTGTAAAGCCCGGAATAAGTGCATTGGATACAACAGCAATAGCAGCAGAAGTAAAAATGACAAGGCCCAAAGCTAAAAGACCAATCGGGCGACGGAATGCCCAAAAATCTTTCCATGAAGTATTCCACGCAGCTGCGAAAAGAAGGGGTGGCAGAAAGATGAGGAAAATCAGATCCGGCTTGAGGATGATATCAAGAATATTAGGAATGAAGCCGATGATCAGACCGCATACGACAAGGAAAATAGGATAGGGGATCCGGAGTTTTTCGCTGACGATCGACAGCAATGACACGGACATTAACAATACAATGATGAGGAGCAGATGATCTTCCAGCATAGGATGTAAAATAGAAAAATATGGTAAGAGGTTAAAGGTGAGTGGTAAAGTGGTAAAATTTGTAAAAGTGGTAAAAACTGTCGGGACGTTAAACTTTAAGCGTTAAAGTTAAGCGTAGGCTTTGCCTACGTTTGTGTGTCATCAAATTTCCGATTTGATGAAAGGTGCGATGATGATAAGAAGCGTTTTGCAAAACAGATTTTGCTAACACACGAACGTAGGCAAAGCCTACGCTCAACGTTCCAGTGCTTTTGCACATACGCACGTATTCGAGTTTAGTAATAGAAATTTCATAAGAACAATACCAATAGAAATTTAATGTATTTTTGAATCACAAAGTCCCCTGCTTGTCTCAGTTGCTTCCAAAACAAAAGGAGCATTGCTGATTACACAGAGGCTTTGTGAAAATCGCTAGTTGTTTGTTCACCTACGAAATGACTTAGACAATCTTGCGAATAAATTTGAGAGGCTTTATGCCTCTTTTTTTATGTAATACCTCAAAGTTAACTGGGATTGTTACTTTTTTTCAGGAAAATAATAATCATCGACAGGATGTATAAGCGCAAAACAAAAAAAGGCTAAGCATACGCTTAGCCTCCGGCAATAAAATTGAGTATAAAATACGGGAATATTATCCTTATGAAACCATCACCTCAGCACCACGGATCGTCCTGATGATACGTGCTGCCACTCTGTAAGGATCTGCATTGGATGCAGGTCTTCTGTCTTCGAGGTAACCTTTCCAGTCATTCGTTGCTGTATGAACAGGGATGCGAATGGATGCTCCACGATCACTCACACCATAACTGAATGTGTGCATGGATTGTGTTTCATGTTTTCCGGTCAGGCGTAAGTGATTGTCTGATCCGTATACATCGATGTGTTCTTTATGTACTGAGCGGAAGCTTTCGCAGATTGCATCGAAAAGATCTTTGCCTCCAACTTCGCGCATTTCACCATTGGAGAAATTCACGTGCATGCCGCTGCCATTCCAGTCGCCTAATACGGGCTTAGGATGGATATTAACTTTCACACCATATTTTTCAGAGATGCGATACAGCAGATAGCGGCTGACAATTAATTCGTCAGCAGCTTTTTTGCCTCCTTTCGCAAAACACTGGAACTCCCATTGTCCAAGTAATACTTCAGCATTGATACCTGTGATGCCAAGACCTGCTTCCAGGCATGCATCCATGTGCTCTTCCACGATATCACGTCCGGCAACTTTACCGAAGCCTACTGCGCAATAATAAGGACCTTGTGGAGCGGGAAAGCCATTCGTTGGGAAACCCATCGGAAGGCTGTTTTGCTCAAGGACATATTCCTGCTCATAACCGAACCAATAGTCATCTGTATCATTAGGGATCAGGCAACGCATATTGGTAGGGTGTGGCGTACCATCAGGATTGTATACTTCCGTTACGACCAGCCATGCGTTCTTACGTTGAGGATCCGGGTAAGCGGCAACGGGGCGTAGAAGGCAATCTGAAGAGTGTCCATTGGCTTGCTGAGTACTACTGCCATCGAAAGACCATTCAGGGAGTTTTCGGGCATCACCATTGAAACTTTCCATTTCAATGACCTTCGTCTTGCTTCTGAGGTTAGGTTCTGGTTTGTAACCGTCGAGCCAGATGTATTCAAATTTGAGCTTAGCCATATGGGAACTTGTTATGTTTTAGGAAATAAAGAATAACTGTTTTTGAAATATGTGATGCGAAGCTAAGTTGGGAGCCCCGGTACAGACAAAACAAACTTTCCCAATAACGTTGTTGCTAAAGTGACATAAAAATATGTAATAAGCTGCAAATGTGTATCTTGTGCCAATAAATATTGTTATGCCCATAGCACAGTCTGAGCAGTTATTTACCATTATTAAGTCTCTCACCAAGGCCGAAAAGCGCAATTTCAGGCTCTATGTTCAGCGACTGCAGAGTAATGAAGACGTACTCTATGTCCGGCTTTTTGACATCCTGGAAAAGGTAGACGACTATGATGAGGAAAAGGTGTTGGAGAAGCTGGGTGATATTTCTGCCTCCAAATTTGTCAATCTGAAACGTCACCTGTATACCCAGGTACTCAAAAGCCTGAGGCTCATTTTTGAAAATATTGAATCGATAAAGGTTCGTGAACAAATCGATTTTGCCCACATCCTGTACAGCAAGGGACTATATCTCCAGGCCTTCAAGTTACTTGAACGGGTCAAGGATATGTTGCCCGAAGGAGGGCATGATTTGCTGAGACTCGAGATCATTGAGTTTCAAAAATTTATTGAAGAGCGACACATTACACGAAGTCGAAAAAAGGCAGGGAAAGTACAATCACTCCTCAATGAATCCGAAAACCAGGAAGCGCGTGTATCTAATCTGATCATGCTCTCCAATCTCAAGATCAAGATCCATGGCTGGTATATTGAGACGGGTCACGTAAGAGATGCGAAAGATCATTTCACCGTAAAAGAATATTTCGAATCCGAATTGCGGAAAGTGCGGATCACCAATCTTTCAGTGACTGAAGAAATTTATTTGCAGCAGAGTTACATGTGGTATTACTACATTCTCCTTGATTTTGCAAACTGCCATTTACATGCAGTGTTATGGGTAAAAGCATTTGATGATAATCCTTCACATATGAAGGAAGATCCGGTGTTGTACATGCGTGGCCTTTCATACCAGTTGACCTCACTCTACAGTATGCGTGATTATAACCGGTATATTGATGTGCTGGAAAAATTTGAAAATTTTATATCTACTCATGAATCCTATTTTGATGTTACCGGGCAGATCATTTCATTTTTGTATTTGTATACGGCGAAGATCAACCGTCATTTCCTGGAAGGCACGTTTGAAGAAGGTCTTCTGTTAGTACCTGAGATTAACAGGCAGGTCAAACGATTCGGACGATTTATTGATATCCACAGGATCATGGTATTTAATTACAAGACAGCATGGTTATACCTGGGATCAGGAAATCCCGCACAGAGTATTGAATACCTGAATAAGATCATCAACCTGCAGGCAGCGGGACACCTTCGCACTGACATACAATGTTATGCAAGGCTGATGTTATTAATGGCGCATTTTGAATTGGCTCATTATAATTTACTCGAGCACCTCGTGGAGCAGGTGGGAAGATTTTTTAGCAAAATGAGAGATCTCAATGAAGTGCAGATCGCATTGTTGAATTTTTTCAGAAAAAATCTGGATATGAGGAAGTCTGAGCTGATGCATAATTTACACGCACTTAAAAAGGAAGTTCTCCGTCTTGAAAAAAATCCCTTTGAAGGGCGCACATTTCATCATCTTGATATAATTGCCTGGATCGATAGCAGGATTGAAGGGACAACCGTGGGTGCGATAGTGAAGCAAAGGAATTTGAGTTAAGGATGATAAAGCAATACGTACGCATAATATCTTTGCGGATCCCGATAATGAAATCTTTATCACGGGTTGGTATAGTGGAAATACTTTCTTGGCAAAGCTTGAACATTAGAAATTCCTTAGAAATAATTCTTTTAAAACCTTCACCTTAACACTTTGTTACCTATCCTTACGACTACCCAGTGGATAAAAAAGCAACACTTGAAATGCTTCATTCCCGCATGGTCCAGGAAGTTCAGGACTATGCTATTATCCTCCTTGATGTTGACGGCACGATCATGACGTGGAATAAAGGCGCAGAACAAATCAAGGGTTATAAGCCTGAAGAGATCCTTGGACAGAACTTCAGAATATTTTATATGCCAGGCGATCGCCAGGCAGGTCTTCCGGAGCAACTCATCGAACTAGCTAAAAGAGAGGGTAGGGCAAAGCACATCGGCCGACGTCTTAAAAAAGATGGTACTATATTTTGGGGAAGCATTCTCATTACCGCTCTGCATGATGATGAAGGCGAAGTCATTGGCTTTACAAAGCTGACCAAAGAATTAGGGGACAGCATAACAGATTAAACTTGATAAAATATAACACAATGTCAAAGTTGTGTAATACAAAAGGATTGAGATGCCAATAATATTGTGATCTATTTAATAACTAAAACCTTGATCACGATGGCAAGTCCAAAATCTAAATCACCAGCCAAATCAACTACGACTAAAAAATCTACCACAAACCACTCGAATGGTTCTAATGGATCAAATGGATCAAACAGATCCAACGGATCTCCATCTACAAAAACCAATAATACAGGAATGAAATCTTCTCAGCTAATGAAGTTGTTCGAAGATGGATTGAAAGATATTTATTGGGCAGAAAAGGCATTAACCACAGCCATTCCTAAAATGATTAAGAATGCTACAGCGCCTGAACTGGTGAAAGCATTGACCAACCACCTGGAAGAAACGAAAGGTCAGGTAACACGTCTTGAAGAAGTCTTCCAATCTTTTGGCAAAAAGGCATCAGCAAAAAAATGTGATGCTATGGAAGGTCTGATTAAAGAAGCAGAAGGCATCATGGAAGAATGTGAAGCAGGTGCGATGCGCGATGCAGGCATCATTGCTGCAGGTCAGAAAGTAGAACATTACGAAATAGCATCTTACGGCACATTACGTCAGTTTGCTCAAACTCTTGGTTTAGCTGAAGCAGCTATGCTATTAGGTGAAACACTCGGAGAAGAAAAAGCAGCAGATGACAAATTAACTGAAGTTGCTGTGAAAACAGTCAATGTACGTGCCAGTTCAGAAGGAATGGAAGAAGAAGAATAGACATTCTTCCTTTAAAATAAATCCCTAAATTTCTGCAGGTTCCTTATGGATAATACCATGGGGAGCCTGTTTTATTTTTAGATAGCATGTAAATTTTATAATGAATGTTGGCAATCAGGCATTGGAAGCAATGCCGGCGGAAACCATGGGGAACTATTTGGGCGATAGTAGTTTTTGGCTTGGGTCCTTTCAAAACTGGCAAAGTGAGTGTTTATCAGTTTTTGCAATTATCTTTCTCTCCATTTACTTACATGAAATTCGTTCTCCTCAGTCCAGGACAGTTGATGCATCCCATGTAGAAACCGGAGAATAACCTCTTTATAAATTTCAGGAAATCCTGGAATAGCCATTTTGTAAGAAAAGGACCTGAATAAAATTGATAAAAACAACTATTTAAAATGAATAAAGGAGGCCCCATACTTATCATTGAAGATGATCTTGATGATCAGGATATATTGACCGATGTTTTCAAAGATCTGAATGTCCCAAATGAAATCCTGTTTTTTGGTGATGGCGAAGAAGCCCTTGAATTTCTCGTGGCCACGGAGATAAAGCCTTTCATAATTTTCTCGGACATTAATATGCCCAGGTTAAATGGAATGCAACTTCGGGAAAAAGTACATATGAATGAGGACCTCCGGTTAAAATCTATTCCTTACTTGTTTTTTACAACCAATGCCGAACAAAAGTTTGTTTTGGAAGCCTACTCAAAATCTGTTCAGGGATTTTTTGTAAAGCCATCCAGCTACGATAAACTTAAGTCCACCATTAAAACCATCGTTGATTATTGGCAGGAATGTGTTTCACCGAACTATGTACCCTAACCTTTGACCTTAAGGTTCGTTGGTTGATTGTTAAAACATACAATGGCTTTAACATTTTTTCATGTTTCCTGTTTCGGATATTAATCAGCGTCATATTAAGTTTTGAGCATAGAGAATGACATACTTATGAATCATGTACATCTTAGGTCAACCGTCCTGTTTATAATAGGACTGTTTTCTTCTTTCGGGGTAGTATCACAGGTACAAGTAAGGGAAGAGCCATTTCACAAACCCGTTCTTGAAAATGAATACTTTCGTATACTGGATGTCTGGATCCAGCCGGGTGATACCAGCTTGTTTCATATTCATTCCACACCATCACTATTTCTGTATCTGTCGGATACAAAAATATGTGTAGAAGAAAAAGGTAAACCCTGGATCTCAGATATCACAAAGACAGGATATACATGGTATCGTGCCTTTGAGACAGATTCAGTAATCCACCGTGTTGCCAATTGCGATACAGTTCCATTGCATGTTACAGATGTAGAGCTTCTATCTTATTACCAACCCGGGGGTCTGCCAGCACTAAAACCTTTATCACAAACCCTCTTGTATGAGAATGAAAGGGCATTTGCTTATCAACTTACACAGGCGGATTTGAAAAAACATATAACAACCCGTGGCCCAATGCTGGCTCAATTCACGCATGGGCAACTCGCTGTATTTAATGATCTGAATAAAAAAGAAGGGGTGAAATTGATTCCGGGACAATACGTGTACATTGAGCCAGGTACTACCTTTTATTTTACTTCAAATTCTGTGGGGGAAACTGGTATTGTTTTATTTGAAATCAAATAACAATTTCATTCAGCCTTTACGAGAGTGAGTATGCGATTTTTCATCCTGACAGGTCCTTCATCAACTCTCCAGCGCACATCGATGGATTGACCTGCGGTCATTGTTGCCATCGACTGCAAAGAAACTAAGGATGAAGTAACATCACAGGTTCTGCTCGATGCTGCTACTAAAATATCATTCTCATATATACTGAATGTAATTTTTGTATTTGGAAGTGGAGGTGGTGCCTGGCCCGGTCCATATACATTGCCATTAATATTTTCAAATCCCGATATAGCTCCACCATTTGTACCTGCATCACCGGTTATGTCCGATGGTTCCGTGTTGGATATAGCACCAAGGGAAGTAAAAATGACAAAAGTTGAAAGAACTCCATGATCAATAATGGATATGCCGGATGGAACATAGACTGTGCCTGGTCCAAAAGCAATAGCGCCGGTGGTGGAAAATAACCTTCCTTCCATATCACTTCCTGCCGCCACAGATATAGCTGCATTATGTGCCAGCATTGTTCCCTTCATTGTAGTATTAGCTGCGAGACTGGATGCGCCTTCAGAAACCCAGAATATGTTATTAGCATTTACGCCATTAATTAATGTCACAATAGTAGCAGCACCTGTTGTAAATGCTCCTCCTGTCCTGATAATGAACAATGCATTCGGATCATTTTGTCCATCCAAAATAAGTGTAGCTGCCAGTGATATAGCTCCGGCAAGAAAATATACACCAGGTGTAATGGTCTCACCATTCCCAAATACAGCAGCATGACTGGGATGGGTAATGGGAAAAGCTACAAGCTGGTCATAAATAGCCTGCAGGTCAATAACTGCCTGGGTAGTGCTGACGGATTCGGATGCAGCTCTTTCATATTGACCATTAAACAGCACCAGATAAGTACCTGCACCTGGTGTTATAGACATCCCGGGAATAATCACATTTGTAATTGATTCATTAGTTACTTCACTTGTTCCAGTGACCGAGGTTATGACAGTTCCTCCATTCCCTTTGGTTCCTTCCCAGTTAGGTATTGCAGGTGTGCCTGTATTCACTTCCACATCCTGACTTGTCACATTGTAGATCTGTAATCCGGAAGCGGGACTTTCTATCAGATTGCGTTGAATAGTAGTTAATCTCGGAATCAGAAGTCCTCCTGTAGTAGAATAAATGTCAACAATAGCAGAAGAGTCAGGAATGGCCGTGTTGATCCCTATTTGTGCTGAAAGGGAGAATGGAACGACAATCAGGGCTGTGAACAGAAATAAAAAATTGGTATACCTAGGGTTGTTAAGTTGCAATTGCACATCATTTTCAAA
>JANPKZ010000273.1:0-9516 GCA_031426295.1 Saprospiraceae bacterium | reverse complement strand
GGTTAACGGAGTCCGTCATATCTTTCCACACACCACCGTCACCTTTGACTTTCGGTTCTCCACCGAGTTTTCCTTCCGATCCGACTTCACGCGCAACACGTGTTACCTCAACAGAAAATGAGTTGAGCTGATCCACCATTGTGTTGATCGTATTTTTCAACTCGAGGATCTCTCCTTTTACGTCTACTGTGATTTGGCGTGACAAGTCACCTTTCGCAACCGCTGTTGTTACCTCTGCGATATTTCGCACCTGGCCAGTCAGATTACTTGCCATCTGGTTAACTGAGTCCGTCAAATCTTTCCATGTACCGGCGACACCTTTCACCTGGGCCTGGCCACCGAGTTTTCCTTCGGTACCTACTTCAAGCGCCACACGTGTTACTTCCGATGAAAAAGAGTTGAGCTGATCCACCATCGTGTTGATGGTATTTTTTAATTCGAGGATCTCTCCTTTTACGTCCACGGTGATCTTACGTGAAAGGTCACCTTTCGCCACTGCTGTGGTTACCTCCGCGATATTTCGCACCTGGGCGGTAAGATTACTACCCATCTGGTTAACAGAGTCGGTAAGATCTTTCCATACACCGGCGACACCCTTTACTTTCGCCTGGCCTCCGAGTTTCCCTTCAGACCCTACTTCTCGCGCCACACGTGTTACTTCCATGGAGAAGAGATTCAGCTGCTTCACCATGTCATTTACTTCTTTCGCAATGCGACCAAACTCTCCCTGTAATTCATGGCCGCCAATCTCCTGTGGCATTTGTTGCGAAAGATTTCCTTTCGCCACAGAGCTGATTACGTGTGCTATTTCGATAGTCGGGTGAACGAGGTCGGATATTAGTGAGTTGAGTGAGTCAACACCGGTGATCCATGCACCGCGTGCGTATGGAAGCTCGATCCGTTGTGTAAGCTTGCCTTGTTTACCGATCGTGTTACCTGCCTTTGTAAATTCATGCATCATGCGCTCATTCATCGCGATGATCTCATTGAGGGTATCGCAGATCTTACCGCTGACGCCGATATTGTCGATCGGCATACGGACAGTGAAGTTTCCATTTCGGACTTCGCTTAGTACGCGTAATAATTCACGTTGGTCGATCTGGCCTTCGAGCTGATCCATGAGATCTTGCTTAGGGCTCATTGCATGACCGCCTTTGAGAGCAGGTTTTTTTGTTTTTGCTGGTGGTGTAATGAGCTGTGATACGGCCAGGGTATCTATATCTCCATTTTCACCATTAGAGGCTGTTTTCTTCTTCCTCATGGCTTGATTGTGTTTTTAAACTTTAGCTAAAACAGTAAAATTGGTGACTTTGGGGAGCAGCACGGCGCTGCGGATAAACAACGTATAAAGGTATTTTTTCCGTTTTCTGTGGATGTGTAAAATTTCATTTAAATGTTATAGAATTTCAGTTTTGGAAATATTATACTTATACTAAGTTGACCGAAAAACGGATGGGAGAAGGGTAATTTTGAAGGAGATTTTCAGGGGGTGAAAAGATGAGTAAGTACCTGAAAAAGAATACGTTATGACAGTGTGGCATACCTAGGTATGCCACACTGTCATAACGTATTGGTTTTGAGGAGGTTATTGCCAATTTTTCCCCGTTTCCACCAGTTTTTTACCTTACAGCACCACCCTATGATTTTCAACGAAACGACTACCTGGATCGGACTACTGACAACGGCTTTACCCGGTCTGGTAGGGATTTACTTTTTCCTGATCAGGGATCAAAAGAGGGTTGGGTTAGTACTGCTTCTTCTCAGTGCTTTTCTGATACGGCTGCTGATGATCAGCCTGGATCCCTTCCTTCATGAGTGGGATGAGCGGTTCCATGCATTGGTGGCAAAAAACATGATAGCAAATCCCTTCAGGCCCATGCTTTTTACAAACCACATCATGGCGTATGATTTCAGGGATTGGAGTTATAATCATATCTGGCTGAACAAGCAGCCTTTGTTCCTTTGGCAGATGGCGTTATCGATGAAAATTTTTGGGACGAATGAGATTGCGTTACGACTTCCATCTGTGATTATGAGTACCATTTTTGTTTGGTTGGTATATGATATTGGAAGGAAGTGGCTGAAGGATGATAAGATTTCGTTTGTGGCCGCGAGCTTTGCAACGTTCCAATATTATGTTTTAGAATTAATCACAGGACGCAACAGTCTTGACCATAATGACATTGCATTCCTGTTTTACATCACATGCAGCATATGGGCATTTGTCAGGTACATTGATAAACCTCATTGGAAATGGCCAATACTTATTGGAATATTTGTGGGTCTCGCAATATTGAATAAATGGCTTGCCGGCATGTTGATTTTTGGTGGATGGGGCCTGTATATCCTGATTGATCAAAAAACGAGAAACCAAAATAAGTCATACATACATTTACTTGGTTCACTCTTAATTGCATGCACCATTTTCCTGCCCTGGCAATTTTATATCCATCATCGATTCCCTGATGAGAGTGGATTTGTGCAGCAATTTAACAATATGCACTTCATTGATGCCATGGGTCATCCGGGAAGTGCATGGTATCATGTTCATTTCTTTCCAAACATTTATAATTTTGGAATTCTTGTATTTTTCCTTACAGGAATTTTCTTTCTGCTGAAATCGAAAGATATTGATAAGGGACTTTCCATTGCTATGATTGCAATGATCATAGTAATTTATTTATTTTTCTCTATCCTGGTTAAGACCAGGATGCCATCTTATGTACTACCCGTTGCAAGCATTATTCATTTAATTGCTGCTTATGGGCTATATAGAGTTACTGAATTGATGTGTCGAAAGAGAACATTACCTATACAATACAGGGCTACATTTTTGTTGACATGCATTGTATCAATTTTGCTTTTCAAACCCTGGAATATAGCGAAAGAACGATCGCTATTTAATGATAGCCGCAATAAAAAGATTCATAATGCTGCCATTTTCAAAAATCTCGATACTGAGAGATTAAATGGGAGGGTAATCTTAAATACGCGTTCTTTTGAGAATATTGAATTGATGTTTTATCAGGACATGACAGCTTATCATTTTTTCCCTGACAGTATCGTTCTGGACTCACTGCAACTGCATGGACATAAATTTGCAGTCTTTGACTATACTGACATACAGGAAATTTCAGAATATATCAAAAGTGATACTTCCATTCTGATCCTTGAAGAAAAATTAAAATGATCACTTACCTCTTTCTTCCATGATGCGCCTGATCATCGGATGTGCATCTGGATTTAGTGTCAAAGTTTGGCCTGATAGGGCGTATTGATATGCTTCTTTAAAGGCGACCTTACCATTACATTGTGCAATACATGTGTTAAAATCTTTGTCACTGTAACAACCCTCAAGGTAAAGTGAGTCTGCAGTAAAAGAATATATTCCAAATGCAAAATATTCGTCAATTCCTCTGCATGGGTCATCAATGCGAAGTGCATCGGTCCATTTGTTATTAGTTACAACGAACGTGTTATCATCATTAAGTTGTAATTGTGTAAAGGTGCTGCCTTCCAGTTGATAGATATCTTCTGGCTCAGTTTCCTGCCATGAACGGGCAAGTGAAGGAAGAGCGAAATTTTCAGGCTGCGTACAAGCTGCAATTGAGAATGCTGCGAGTGTTAATAGTATGAGGGTCTTCATGCGATATCGATTTAGTTCTACCCTTAGTACAAGCTTTGTCATCGTTTGTTGTGATTTTAACACACCTCATGGCTAATCTTGGTTCATCACTTTTATTAAAAGATTTCTTGGGAAATACCAGAATTAGATATTCTTACCTTCATCACTACTTTTATTCCAGCTCTTCTTAAATTACAATATGCGTTCGTTCCAGTTTTTGTTTGATCTTCCGGCATACCAGGCTGCCAACCATCCACAGCAGGTATCAGGTGCGCTATGGCGGCAAGGAATTCAATCAAAAACCAGCAGTGCCGAACTATTGTCCCATATGAATGCTATTGCAGCGCACCTTTTACAACTTGACATAAAACCTGGTGATCGTATAGTTCTACAAACAGATAAATATTCTATAGACTGGATGACAGTTGATATGGCAATCATGGCCATCGGTGCTATTTCTGTTCCACTCTCCTATCCTATCCGCAAAGATGAAATGAATGTGATCCTGACACGATTACAACCTGCCTTATTCATTCATTCCGGTAAATCAGTTACAGATACCTTTACTGTCTTCTTTCCCACTATACCTTTTGATCAGCTCACAAAATTGTCTTCAGAAATAGCCCAAACAGATCTTGATAAATTATTAGCCATTCGCTCAACCATAGAACCAAATCATGTCGCAACGATTGTGCATACATCAGGTTCTTCAGGGGAACCAAGAGCTGTAATGTTATCGCATCAAAATGTTGTATCAAATTTAATATCTATTCTAACACTTGTTCCTTTTACACCGGGCACAAGAGTTTTGAGTTTTCTGCCACTCAGCCATATTTTCGAACGTATTGTTTGTTATGTCTACCTGGCCACTGGAGCTAACATATATTTCATTGATAGCTATCGGTATGCATTATGGGCATTAAAAGATGTGCGACCTGATTATTTCACCAGTGTCCCTTTGATATTGGAACGATTTGCTGCTATTATGGAGGAGCGTGTTGAAGAAGCATCATGGTTTACGCGATGGGCTTATAATGCGTGGGAAAGATCTGACAAGGGCGTTGTATCACATGTAGGCAGTCTTATTGCTCATCAATGGATCATCAAACGCTGGAAGAAGAAAATGGGCGGTAGATTGAAAGGAATTATTTCAGGCGCTGCTTTTCTCGATCCAAAAGTTGAAAAACTTTACGAACGAAGCGGGATACGAATCAGGCAGGGGTATGGCCTTACAGAAGCATCACCTGTTGTCAGTATCAATCGATTTGAACCGGGCGGACATCGTCGCGGCACTGCAGGTATTCCTTTGCCAGGTGTGGAAGTGAAAATTGCAGATGATGGAGAAATATTAGTAAAGGGTCCTAATGTGATGCTTGGGTATTATAAGGATGAAGAAGTAACACGGCAGTCTATACAAAATGGTTGGCTGCATACGGGCGATATCGGTCGGTGGGAGAAAGAAGATTTTGTCGTGATCACGGATCGGAAATCGAGTATTTACAAACACGCTTCCGGAAAATTTATTTCTCCAGCACAAATCGAAGCAACATTATTACATCATCCGTTGATACAGCAGGCTATGATCATAGGATTTATGAAACCGTATACTACGGCATTGATGATACCCGATTTTGAATCACTGCAAAAAGTATGTGAAGAAAAAGGGATCCACTGGACCGCACCACAATACATGATTCACAATACACTGGTGATACAACTATACCGCGATGTACTTGATCATCTCGACCTGCATAGTCATGAGCGTATTGAAAAATTTACTTTGTTGTCTGATGCGTGGACCATGGAGGAAGGGCTTTTGACATCGACGTACAAGCCGAGACGGAAGGAGATCATGGAGAGGTTTAAAAAAAGTATTGAGGAGATGTATCCAGAGTAGTCGGGGCTTCGGCATAACAGTTCTTTCAGGCAAATCTGTTTTTTACTTAGAGAATGATTCTTCTAACTCCAGGCTCCTCACTGCTCAGCCACCTTGGATTTTCCATGTCAGTCGGGGCTTCGGCATCACAGTTCTTACAGCCGAATCTGTGTTGTACTTAGAGAATGATTCTTCTAACTCCACGCCCCTCACTGCTCAGCCACCTTGGATTTTCCAAAATTCAATGCTATTCTTCTTCGGGAGAATTTTTCTTGTTTTGAAAGGGTCTTTGTTTGCATCTGGATAAGAGTCGAAGGTCAGCCAAACGACCTTCAATTAAGGCAATTTTCTTCTTACGACTCCAGCCCTGCACTTGTTTTTCGCGTGCAAATGCATAATCTATCCTGCCGTAAAATTCACAATAGACTAGTTTGACCGGCAATCTTTTTTTGGTGTGATTCGAACCTTCACCATTCATATGCTGAATGAAGCGTAGAGGAAGATTTTGTGCGCTGCCCACATAGAAGCTAGCATCCGCACACTCGAGAATGTACATGCTTGGCATTGTTTTCAACTTTATTCTCGAATTTAAAGAAAACTGTTGAAAATGAATATCATCTTCATTCAGAAAAATCTAAAGGTGACTGAGCAATGAGAAGTAGGAGCTTAGGCAGGTGAAAAGGCATTGTAGAAGGAAAATCAAAGTCTGCCTTCGAATCTAGTCGAAGTCACCGGCCCATGTGCACAAGCAACACCGATATATCCGAAGGCGAAACACCACTGATCCGGCTGGCCTGACCAAGTGTGCGCGGGCGAAGACGAGATAATTTTTCACGCGACTCTGAGCTGAGCGAACTGATCTTCGCGTAATCGATAGAATCATTCAGGGATAAGGATTCCAGACGATTCATCTTGTCAACCATGTCCTGCTCGCGATCGATATAGCCTTTGTATTTGATATCAACCTCAGCAAGGCTGAGAGTCTCTTCATCAAACTCTGAAAGTGATGTATCGAGATCAGGTAGATATGTGCGCAATTGCTCGAGCGTGATGTGCGGACGCGTGAGGACCAGAGAAAGTTTTGCTTTCTGTGTTATTGGTGAACTTTCAATGGATTCCAAAAATGGATTCAGCTGGTCGGGATCTGCATTGATTTCTGAAAGCAGGGTGTTGATTTTTTTGATGCCCGCTTCCTTATCGCGCACACGTTGCATCCGGTCTTCAAGATGTTGCATCCCAAGTGCATCGACCAGTGGTGTCAGTCGAATATCAGCATTATCCTGGCGCAGGAGAATACGATGCTCTGCACGTGAAGTAAACATGCGGTACGGTTCGAGTGTCCCTTTGTTGATCAGGTCATCAATCAACACACCGATATATGCCTCTGACCTTTTTAAGATGAATGGTGCTTCTTCATTGATGGAAAGATGCGCATTGATCCCTGCCATCAAACCTTGTGAAGCAGCTTCTTCATAACCCGTTGTACCATTGATCTGTCCTGCGAAATATAAATTCTTCACAAGACGCGTCTCCAGTGTCGGCGTCAACTGTGTTGGTGGAAAATAATCATACTCAATCGCATAGCCTGGACGAAACATCTTACAATTTTCAAAGCCTGCTACTTTGCGCAACGCTTCATACTGCACGGATTCAGGCAGTGATGAAGAAAATCCATTCACATACACTTCGACAGTATCCCAGCCTTCCGGTTCTACAAAAAGTTGGTGACGATCCTTATCTGAAAAACGGTCAATCTTATCTTCTATCGAAGGACAATATCTAGGACCTAATCCTTTAATACGTCCGCTAAACATGGGTGACTTATCAAAACCAGTTCGAAGCACATCATGTACAGCTTCGGATGTGTATGTGATATGACAAGGCCGTTGCTTTGTGAGTTTCGGCGTATCAGTGTAAGAAAATCTTCCTGCAGGTTCATCCCCTGGTTGAATTTCCATTCGATCATAATCCAGCGAACGTCCATCCACGCGTGGAGGTGTACCGGTTTTCATTCTTCCTGCTTCAAAGCCAATCTGGATCAATTGTTCGGTGATGCCGGTGGCTGCTTTTTCTCCGGCTCTTCCACCGCCGAATTGTTTTTCACCGATGTGTATGATACCATTCAGGAACGTACCATTCGTAAGTACAACTGATTTACCAGGGATATCCAAACCAAGACTTGTTCTGACGCCGGCGACAGCACCATCCTTTATCACCAGGCCCGTCACCATCTCCTGCCAGAAATCCACCAGCGGATTCGATTCCAGCATCAGTCTCCATTTTTCTGCAAAACGAAGCCTGTCACTCTGCGCGCGAGGGCTCCACATGGCAGGACCTTTGGACCTGTTGAGCATGCGGAACTGGATCATGGTATGGTCCGTCACGATACCGCTATACCCGCCAAGTGCATCTATTTCCCTGACTATCTGACCTTTAGCAACTCCTCCCATGGCCGGGTTACAGCTCATCTGGGCGATCGTATTCATGTTCATCGTAGCCAACAGGACGCGGCTGCCCATGTTGGCGGCAGCGACTGCGGCTTCACAACCGGCATGGCCGGCCCCTACTACGATGACGTCATATTCTGGAAACATGGGGCGCGAAGATAAGGAGAAAGGCGGAGGCTAAGGCTAAGGCTGAGGTCGTTTAGCTTTTATTGGATTTGATGACCTTACTTCTTTAGTTCCTGATTTTAATTACAATATAGTTTGAAGGCAGAATAAAGGATTACAGAATAACGAATAGGGAAGTAAGGAAAGGGTGTCTTATCCTGAAATAGGTTGACAGTTTCGGTTAAAGAATTTAAGCAGCATATAATTCATTTGGCATTCTCATTCCCAGGGACATATGTGGCCTTTGCTCATTATAGGTCCTTATTGACTCTTTCACCGCTTTCTGAGCGTGGGCAACATCCTTAAAGATAACATCTACATTGAATTCTGATTTTAGGATGCCGTTTACTCGTTCTGCAATCGCATTTTCATAACAATTTCCTGCCTCTCCCATGCTGATGTTGATGTTATGGTTCTTCAATATTTGCACATATTGATTGCTACAGTATTGTATACCTCTATCAGAATGATGGATCATATTCTCATATTTGTTTTTACGGCAAGCCATTTTTAGGGCTCTTATACATCCACTCAATTCTAAAGAAGTACTTACATCCCATCCAATTATTTTTCGGCTGCTTACGTCGGTAATTAAGGCCAGGTAACAAAATCCTTTTTGCAGTCGTAGGTAAGTAATATCGCTCACCCAGACTTGATTGGGGCGCGATACTTCAATATCAAGAATTAGATTTTTATGAACTCGAAACCGGTGGTGACTATGAGTTGTTTTTACAAATCTTTTTTTAGGTTTAATCAACAAGCCTTGCTGCTTTAACCACACAAAAAACTTGTCACGACCCATACGGATATTGTGTTTTCGTATGGCCCAGCTCAAAAGAAAATAGAGTTTCCTGCCGCCTAGTCGCGGCATTATACTTCGTTTTTCCATTACCATGTCATGGAGGATGCTACCTTCCATAATATATTCGGTTTGACACTTCATTTGTTTATAATAAGCGGCTCGGGTTTTATTGAGTCGCTTGCAAACTCGTATTACTTTTTGGCCTTTGGAGATGGTTTTTTCTGCAACTGCATACCAACTTTTTTTTTAATCTCCTCAATGTCCCAGCCTTGTTGTTCACAGATAACTTCCAGAGTGCTCTCTGCAATTTTCTGGTCTAACAACACATCTGCCAAGGCAGCTTTAAGTCGTCTGTTCTCTTCTTTTAACGCCTTAGCCTGGTCTCTTTCTTTTGGATGTTCCACGCGTATCAGTTTTGGTACGATCCCAAATCTACCAGATTTTCTGGCCCATCTTGGGATGGTATCTGCTCCTGTAATGCCATATTTCCTCTGAGCTTGGGAAATGGTCAAGCTTCCAGATTCTATCTCATTCAGAATCTGGCTCTTGAAGGCTTCACTGTACCTAATAATGGGTTTCTTTTTTTGCATTGTTGATCAGT
>JANPKZ010000272.1:0-17156 GCA_031426295.1 Saprospiraceae bacterium | reverse complement strand
TTTAAGCGGTTGCAAATCAATGAGTTACGACAGTGTGGCATACCTAGGTGTGCCACACTGTCGTAACTCATTGACTATCAATTTATTAACCGTTAAATTCAAGAGTTAAAACCACTGTTTTTCAAAAACACCATTTTTCGTTGAAATCCCTTCTTCCCTTCTTCCTTTACTCCTTTCTTCCTTTCTTCCTTTACCCCTTACCCATCCACGCCATCGCCGACTTATACAACAACCAATCCTTCGTGTGATCACTATACGGCATATGCTCAATTAATTTACCAGGACTTTCTTCGCCGAGCGGAAAAGGATAGTCGCTACCTAATGCAATTTTGTCTGCACCTACCAAATCAATCAAGTAATCGAGTATTCTCTCATCATGAACTAGTGAGTCAATCCAGAATTTTCCGAGATACGAACGTGGCGAATTTTTATTATCGATGGCACATAGATCCGGCCGCACATTAAAACCATGCTCAATCCGTGAGATCGTACCTGGAAACGAACCACCACCATGTGCAAATGCTACTCGCAACTTTGGAAAACTTTCAAACACACCCCCGAAGATCATAGAACAAATTGCACGACTTGTTTCTGCCGGCATGCCTACCAACCACGGTAGCCAATATCGCTCCATCTCATTCGAACCCATCATCTCCCAGGGATGCACGAAGATGCACGCATTCATTTGTTCAGCAGCTTCGAAGAACGGCATCAACATCGGATCATTAAGATTCCAACTGTTGACATGTGATCCAATCTCTACTCCCACCATGCCGAGTTCCTGCACACAACGTTGCATTTCACGGATGGCTAATTGCGGATCCTGCAAAGGCACCGTACCAAGACCTATAAACCGGTCCGGATAACGACTTACAACTTCTGCGGTGTAATCATTAAAGAAGCGACTTGTTTCGAGTGCTTCTGCTCCTGTAGCCCAGTAGTAAAACAACACAGGGATCACAGATAATACCTGCATGTTCACCCGATGCTGATCACATTCATGTATGCGCACGACAGGATCCCAGCAGTTGGATTCAATCTCGCGGAAAAATTTGTCACCCACGATCATACGGGCGCGGCATTCACCACAGTCTTCCAGGTGCACAAATTTTCCGTAACCAAATTTTTCAACCCAGCGAGGGATGTCGCGGGGCATGATGTGGGTGTGTATATCTATTTTCAATGTAATAGTGAATTGTGAGTTGTGAATTGTGAGTCAGATGGAGTTGGCTTGTACTGAGTGATGTTGTAATGTTTTGAGTAAGGGATTTTTTGACGCCGGATATAAAGATGACAGACGCCAGACTCTAGACATAAGACTCTCGGCTTTATTAAGGGACAGTATAAGTTAATCGGATTTGCATTCCAATAATCAGGATTACTTCTTTTTCAAATCAAAATTTCTAAAGTCATGAGTCCGGCGTGGATTCGACATGCGCACCATAAATCTGGCATCTTGTTGTCTGGCATCAAAAGCATACTATTTAATGAGAGGTCATGTAAATAACTACTCACAATTCACTCCCGATAGCTATCCGGGTCACGATTCACGAATTCAAAGAAATCGTCACATTCTTCGCTTCCGTAAAAAAGCGCATCGCTTCCCATCCGCCTTCACGTCCCATGCCTGATTGTTTCATGCCACCAAAGGGTGTACGCAGATCACGAAGCAACCAGCAATTGATCCAAACGATACCGGTTTGCATGGCTGCGGCCACACGATGGGCTCTTGATAAATTATTCGTCCAGATTATGGATGCAAGTCCATAGGTAGTAGCATTCGCCCAATCGACAGCTTCATCTTCGGTTTCAAATGGTATAATTGTAACTACAGGGCCAAAGATCTCTTCTGTATTTGTGCGGCAACGATTATCAAGACCTGTGATCACTGTTGGCTGAACAAAATATCCACCCGCAAGATCTCCGGACAGTTGATGCTTGTTGCCACCAGCAACGATTTCACCACCTTCTTCTTTTGCCAGATCGATGTAGGAAAGAACTTTATTCATATGAGCGTAAGAGATCAATGCACCCACATCCGTAGAAGGATCAGTTGGGTCTCCTATCTTCAAATGATTCACACGCGTTACAAAGTCGGCAACAAATTTTTCATAAATACTTTTCTCCACCAGGATACGCGAACTGCATAAACAGATCTGGCCCGTATTACTGAAGCTCGATTTGATCGTAGTCGCAAGCATGTGTTCGTAATCACAATCTGCAAATATGATCGTTGGATTTTTGCCACCTAGCTCCAGCGAAGATTTTTTCAATTGCTGAGCACACAGACCTGCAATTTTTTTACCAACTAATGTACTTCCTGTAAACGAAATTGCTTTTACATCCGGATGAACAACGATTGCTTCACCTGCATCAGGACCTGTGCCATGAATGATATTCAACACACCAGGTGGCAGACCTGCATCATTACAAATTTCGCCTAACAACGTAGCAGTTGCAGGAGTTAATTCAGATGGTTTTCCAATCACTGCATTGCCACTAGCGATCGCAGGCGCAATCTTCCAGGTGAATAAATAAAGAGGAAGATTCCAGGGTGAGATACATCCAACGATTCCAAGAGGCTCGCGAATGGTATAATTGATTGCCTGACCCGGCATGTGATGTGATTCCGTTGCCCATTGCGATGCCGCTGCAGCGAAGAATGAAAAATTAGATGCCGCACGTGGAATATCCAGTTGCCTGGCGAGTGAAATAGGTTTGCCCGCATCCATACATTCTACATCCGCCAGCATGTCACCGCGCTCGAGGATAAGATCCGCAATTCGTTGCATGATTGCCTGGCGTTTCGAAAGGGACGTGAGGCCCCATTCTTTCGCAGCAATACGCGCACCATTGACAGCAAGCTCGATATCCATGTGATCTCCGGCCGCAAGGTCAGCATATTTTTTACCGGTAGCTGGATTGAAGACATCCATTGTACCACCGTTCAGTGAAGGCCTGTATTCACCATAGATGAAATGATCAAACCGGTCCATCATTGTGTCGTAAAATAATAACTTAAGTGGTCTTTGAGATCCTTTGGCAAAGGTGGTAACTCTGATCGAGGAATTAACAAGGTAGCCACCTGGTATAAATCTGTGAAGATGGTATGTTGTTGTGCAGTATCCTTCAGATACTTATGACCGGATGATCCACCTGTACCAGTTTTGCGTCCAATCATTCTCAATACCATTTGCGAATGACGATTTCGCCAATTGGTCATCATCTCTTCAATATCCATCAGTCGTGATAACAAACGAAATGGTTGTTGCAGGATGGGTTCATCACGATAGAGGAAAATAAATAATGCTGCTAACATAGCTTTGTAAGAAAAACTTACTTCACCACGTGATCGCATCTCCTCATATTTGTCCGGATTAAATACGGCTGTAAAATATGTGCCGGTATCACCGATCATGGTGAGACGTTGTTGCTTGACTTCATCAGTCAGCATGTCCGTAGCATTGATGGCATCTTTCTCTTTTTGCAACATCCGCTCCACTGCTACTTTATAAGACTCCAGGAAATTAAATTTGCTGAACTCCAAAAATGGTGTGCGTTCCAACCATTCAACCACATGCTCGAGAAGTGATTTTCCTTCAATAGATTTTTTCAAAGCCTCTTTCTGCTCTTCGGCAAAGACCACATCGTACGCCATGTTATTGTATTGTAGCCGTTGCTCCTGTTTTAAGCCGAGCATATTTTCCACAATTCGGAATTGTAAACTTTGAAATCCACTGGCGGGAAATAAGTAATGCCTGAAATCCAGAAAATCCATGGCAGTCAAAGTCTCCATCACACTGATCTGCTCGATCAATAATTTCTGGATCTCCACGATACGCTCAAGACGATGTACTGCTGTGTTTATTTCATTTTCATCCATCCGGTTGTCTTCGAACATCACGGAGATGCTCTGCAATTCATGGATGACCTGTTTAAACCACAATTCATAAACCTGGTGCATAATAATGAAAAGCATTTCATCATGGGCGCTTACTTTTTCAACCTCTGCGCTACGCGGATGTTGCGCATCGAGAAGTTTGTCAAGCTGCAGGTATGTATGATAATGTACTGAGGTAAATTTTTCTGACATGGCAGGTTATTCGTTCGTAATATAAGCTGTCCCTTTTATTTCGATCAGGATCTGCGGTCTTGGCAGATCCACCACAGAGACAGTGGTACGGCATGGGCCGGTATGTTCAAAGAAAGAATTATAAACTTCATTGTAAGCGTCGAAGTCACTCATGTTTTTCAAAAACACGGTGACATCGACGAGGTGATTCAGATCTCCATCATTTAGTTGGAGATAATGTCGGATATTTTCAAGTACTGCTTTTGTTTGTTCTCGGATATCTAGTTGCCATTCGCCATTTTCCATTGTGGCACCGATATAGGTGTTATCAGGACGGCGCGAACTGGTGCCAGAAACGAATACCCAGGGGCCGATGCGGCGTGTGTGCGGGTATTTCCCCAGGGGCTGGGCGCGGTCAGATGCAGTAATAATCTCCTGTGACATGGTGGTCTATGGCGTTAGGTCGCTAAGGTAGGGAAGGGTATCGTGAATCGAATTACTTTTATCTCCATGAATCTGGATCTCTCGGGCAAAAATGCGCTGGTCTGCGGCAGCAGCAGTGGTATTGGAAAAGCATGTGCCATTGAACTTTCAAAGCTGGGCGCCAATGTGACCCTGCTCGCGCGTAATGCCGACACCTTAGGTGAAACGTTGAAAGAGTTGCATCACGGTAAAGGTCAGCATCATGATTTTGTAATTGCGGATACATCATTGCATGAAGCATTCCGGCAAACACTGGTTGGGCTGGTTACCCAAAAGACGATCCATATCCTTGTGAATAATTCAGGAGGACCACCTGCGGGTGATATAATAAGTGCTGAAGCAGATGCTTTCAAAAAAGCTTTCACGCAGCATCTTCTTGCAAATCATCTTGCAGCACAATTAGTGATTCCCGGAATGAAGAGGGAAGAGTATGGAAGAATTATAAATATTATTTCCACTTCAGTTAAACAGCCGTTGCATGGGCTGGGTGTTTCAAATACAATCCGTGCTGCTGTGGCTAACTGGTCGAAGACATTGGCTACTGAATTAGCTGCGAGTCATGTTACAGTAAATAATGTTTTACCAGGTGCTACAGAAACGGATCGGTTAAATGCAATTGTGTCTAATAAGGCAAATAAAACCGGCGTGGACATGAATGAGATTCGCAATGCTATGATGTCGGAGATTCCGATGCGACGTTTTGGAAAACCGGAGGAGATTGCTGCGGCGGTGGCGTTTTTGGCATCGCCTGCTGCGGCGTATATCACGGGGACGCAGATTACGGTGGATGGGGGAAGGACGGGAGTTTTGTAGGGGATATTGGCGAATAAAAAAGTGTGCCAGATTGTGGAAAATGACAATAAATTTGAAATTTATTGTCACATATATTTTTTTTCTGCTCTAACTATCTATTAAACTCATCCTTACATATCCGTTTGCTAACAAATACATGTAGTTACATTTGCATCCAATTTTATAGATGGAAATAAAGTGAATAAAAAAACATTTGTTGTCACCGGTGCCAATAACGGTATTGGTCTTGAAACAGTACGACACCTGGCTGATCTCGGTGCTCGTGTGTTACTCGTCACCCGAACAGAAGAAAAAGCAAAACAGGCTGTTGATAATATTCTTTCAACACATCCTGATGCAGCTCTGGAATATTATGTGGGTGATCTCAGTTTATTGGAAGATATACGAACAATCGGAAAGCAAATTCTTTTAAAGTATGATACCATCGATGGCCTGATCAATAATGTAGGTACGTGGATGTCAAATCATATTCTCACGAAAGAAGGAATTGAAACTGTTTTTGCAACAAACCATCTCAGCTATGTAATGATGACACATGTGTTGTATCCGGCATTGCGTAGATCCTCACATGCACGTGTTGTAAATGTTGCCAGCAATGCGCATTCCTATGGTAAAATAAATCTCGAAGACCCCGGCTATTCCAAAAAGTATCATGGCTTGCGGTCCAATGGTCAATCCAAGCTAGCAAATCTGTACTTCAGTTTTGAACTGGACGCATTGAAACCTGATCCTCACATCAGTGTATATGCGGTTTCACCCGGACTTGTAAAAACTGACATTGGCCTAAAAAACACAAACTGGCTCCACAGCCTTGCATGGAAATTCAGGAGACGGAAAGGCCAGACTGCTGCTGAGGGCGCAATGACCTCGTTCTATTGTTCGACTGATCCTGACATCTCTTCCATCAGTGGAAAATATTGGGAGTCGAAAAGAGTGAAAGATGTCTTCAAGTCAGCTCAGGATCCAAATCTGGGTCGACAGCTTTGGGATTTGAGTTTGAAAATGTGTGGAATTGAGGATTATTTTCATGAAAAAAGCGGGGAGCGGGGAGCGAGTGGCGGGGAGGTCAGAAATAAGGATAAGTCTCTGTAAATCAATGAGCTATGACAGTGTGGCATACCTAGGTGTGCCACACTGTCATAACTTGTTAATTGTCAATTAGTTAACTCGGTTTTTAGGATAGAAAAACTCCAAGGTAGTCTGTCAAAATTTATTCTATTAAAACCGTCAAATCGAAATTCAACCCTCCTTGTTCCTTGTTCGATGTTCTTTTGGCTACCTTTATGTCCCCGCTTACCTGAAATTACATTCTAAAGCCTGTCAATCAACAGCTTATGGTGTTTCTTGAGTTTGAGCAACCCCTTGAAAGTCTCTATGATCAGCTTGAACAGATCAGGCAGATAGAAGCTCAGGGGGATGTAGATGTTTCGGCTGCTATACGAGACCTGGACAGTAAGATCGCCCAAATGCGAAGGGAGATCTACGGCAACCTGACCGGGTGGCAAAAAGTCCAGCTTTCACGGCATCCCGAACGACCCTACACGCTCTTTTATATACAGCAGATCTGTACCAACTTCATCGAACTGCATGGAGACCGTTACGTACATGATGATAAAGCTATCGTCGGTGGTTTCGCGCGTCTAGGTGATCAGACTGTCATGATCCTGGGTCACCAGAAAGGTGTCAATACCAAGATGCGCCAGTACCGCAACTTTGGGATGGCGAATCCGGAAGGATATCGCAAGGCATTGCGCCTGATGAAACTGGCCGAAAAATTCAATATTCCCGTTGTTACATTGATCGATACACCTGGAGCATTTCCGGGTCTTGAAGCCGAAGAACGTGGCCAGGCAGAAGCAATTGCTAGAAACCTGATGGAGATGGCGCAACTTAAGGTACCGATCGTATGCTACATCATAGGTGAAGGTGCTTCAGGTGGTGCATTAGGCATCGGACTGGGAGACAGGGTATTTATGCTGGAAAACACATGGTACTCCGTGATCTCGCCTGAATCATGTTCATCCATCCTTTGGCGAAGTTGGGATTTTAAAGAAAAAGCTGCAGAGGCATTAAAACTTACGGCAGATCATATGGTCAACTTTGGATTGATCGATGGCATCGTTGAAGAACCACTCGGCGGCGCACATAATGATCCGGACGGCATGGCTTTACGACTTGCAGAACACATCAAAACCGAACTTGCCACCCTTTCACAGCTCACACCAGATGAACGGATAAATCAACGGATTGAAAAATATTCTTCTATGGGCAGGTATCACACAAAATCTGCACCAGAAGAATCTCGTTAGCCATTTCTGAAAAGGGACAGATATGTTGGGATCGATAAGTAGTTATTTGTTTGAGAAGGAAAAGAATAAGAGGTTACGGGATCGGTCCGGTACTCCTGCCGGCTATAAGCATGATCGTCATAATAGTTTTGGATTACTTCTCGATGCATCGCAACCCGATGACAGAACTACGGTACTGCAGTTTGTAGAACAACTACGTCGTGATGGACACCGTGTACGAATGCTTGGATTCGTAGAAGGTAAAGGTGAAGGTCTTTCAATTTCTTTTGATGTTTTTACGTCGGCCGACCTGACTCGTTTTTCTAAAATTCCCAAGAGCTCATTGGCAGAAGCATTTATGGATCAACCATTCGATGTGCTGATCAACATGTCGATCAAGACAAATCATAAACCCCTGGAATATATCAGTGCCGTATCACGTGCTGTATTCCGGATTGGTCCATGGTATCCTGACCAGGAAAACAATCCATATGATCTCTGCGTTGATGCGGGATCATCACCCACGCTGAAACAGTGGATACATGAACTAATGCATACTTTGCAAAAGATTTATTGACACAGCCAAAATGAATTCTCCCAATCTTACCGGAACAGGTGTAGCACTGATCACACCTTTTAAAAATGGTGCTATTGATTTCAGTTCACTCACCACTGTTATTGAAAATGTGATCAGTGGCGGGGTAGAATATGTCATCACATTAGGTACTACCGGAGAGTCAACGAGTCTCACGGATAAAGAACAATCAGCAATCATCCAGCACACTATTGAAATAGTCAATGGCAGAGTCCCGATTATCGCTGGAAATTTTGGTGGGAATAACACGGCGGTATTACAGGAAAAACTTTCTTCATTCAATGCTGAGGGAATTGCTGCAATACTTTCCAGCAGTCCTGCTTATGTCAAGCCAACTCAGGAAGGCATTTATCGTCACTACATGGCATTAGCTGAATCATCACCTCTGCCGATTATCATATATAATGTTCCAGGCCGCACTGCATCCAATGTATCCGCTGCTACAGTGATACGACTTGCGAATGACTCAGCAAAAATCATTGGTGTAAAAGACGCCTCTGCAGATCTTTTCCAGGCTGCTGCCACTGCTCGAAATATTCCGGATCACTTTTTCCTGCTGTCAGGAGATGATCCGACAGCTTTAGGTTTTGTATCCAATGGTGGTCGTGGTGTCATTTCAGTAATTGCTAATGCATTCCCTGAAGCTTTTTCATCCATGATGCGTTGTGCTCTTTCAGGAGAGTGGGGCCACGCCCGAAACGTCCATTTTAAATTGCTGGATCTACATCAATGGCTCTATATCGAGGGAAATCCTGTCGGTATCAAAGAAGCCATGACGTATCGGGGCATCTGTGAGCCTGACGTCCGCCTGCCATTGGTTGGCATGTCTGAGGCAAATAAAAAGAAGCTTCATGAGGCAATGGACCAGATCGGCGGGCTGAAGTAGGAAGTTTTTTCCAAAAGGTCAAAATCTATATAAGTATCTGATAACTAATAAGTTATGACAGTGTGGCATACCTAGGTGTGCCACACTGTCATAACTCTTTGACTATCAGCATTTTAAATACCGAAAATCACCCTTTTTTCCCCTCATTTACCTTTTTTGAAATTCCAGCGTAAACGCTACGGCGTATAGTCAATCCCCAACATCTTCAACGCCTTGAATGAAGCATTCTGCTCAGCACTCTTTTTGTTGAAGTCTTCACCGGTAGCGATCTCCTTGCCGTCGACATAGACAGCAATCTTAAAACGATCACGGTTTTCAAGTTTGAAGCGCTCCATGACCTTGTAGTCGATCTCGCTCCCATTCTTCTGGCAATATTCTAAGAGCTGGGACTTGTAATTATCATCTGTATCCTCGAGGTCGTGGATATTGAGATGACGGCGGAGGATCTTGCTGACAACGATACGGCGTGTTGTCTCAAATCCTTTTTCAAGATAAATAGCACCCACCAACGCTTCCAGCGCATTGCCTTTCATGGAATCGCTCAGCCGTGTATCGTTATTTTCCATCAGCACCACATCAATCCCCATGTCGTCCGCTATGCGGTTGAGGGTCTTGCGCTTGACGATCTTGGATCTCATCTTGGTGAGAAACCCTTCGTCGCTGTTGGGATATTTTTTGAAGAGATATTCTGCTACGATCGTACTCAGAACAGAGTCACCAAGATATTCCAGGCGCTCGTTGCTGGTGACGGTGTGGAATTTTGGTTCCGATGCAGACTTATGGCTGAATGCCTGCTTGAAGATCTGCAGGTTGCGTGGTGTAAAACCAACGATGTTTGCCACACTTCGTGCAAACTGTTTATCGGAAGATAGATAATGATTATAAAAAGTCCGGATCACAAAATAACTGTCTACGCTACCACTGCATGAGAGATTTATACCCGACCAAAGATAAGCGATGTATTGTGGCCTCCAAATCCAAAACCATTGCTCATGACGGCTTTAACATCTCGTTGTTGAGCCTCATTGAACGTGAAATTTAACTTGTTGTCGATTTCAGGATCGTCTTCAAAATGATTGATCGTGGGAGGGATGAATTTGTGATTGATGGCGAGTATGGAGGCAATCGCCTCAACAGCACCTGCTGCCCCCAGTAAGTGCCCCATCATCGACTTTGTGCTGCTGATGTTGAGCTTATAGGCATGATCTCCAAACACACTCTGTATGGCCCTGGTCTCTGCCACGTCTCCCAGCGGGGTAGAGGTACCATGCACATTGATATAATCGATATCCGCTGTCGTCAGACCGGCTTCTGCAAGAGCAAACTGCATACACTGGATGACACCGCGACCTGTTGGTTCCGGAGCTGTAATATGATAAGCATCCGCATTCATGCCGGAACCTAATAATTCCGCATAAATTTTAGCACCACGGGCTTTAGCTGAATCATAGGATTCGAGGATCAGACAACCTGCACCTTCACCCAATACAAAACCATCTCGATCTTTATCAAAAGGACGTGATGCTGTAGCAGGATCATCGTTCCTGGTCGATAATGCTTTCATGCTGGAAAAACCACCAATGCCTGCACGGGTCACCGCCGCTTCCGATCCACCGCATAATGCCATATCGATCCTGCCGAGACGGATGTTATCTGCGGCCCCGATCAATGCATGATTGGCCGAAGCACATGCAGAGACACTGGCATAATTGACACCTGAAAAGCCATACTTAATACTAATATGACCAGACGCGATATTGGCAATAAGTTTAGGGATCAGGAAAGGGCTATATTTTGGAACACCAATAGCGCGTCCAGCTTCTTCAATCTGGTCTTCGAATGTGGTAAACCCACCGATACCACTGCCCCAAATAACTCCAATGCGGGATTTATCCACGGCTTCAGGATCTATACCACTATCCCGTATCGCCTGTTCGGCTACGATGAGTGCATATTGGGCGTACGGGTCAATGCGTTGCGCTTCCTTCCGGTCGAGAAAATCTTCTATCCGGAGGTTTTTCACCTCACAGGCAAAGGTAGTTTTGAAGCCGGTGGCATTAAAACGTGTGATCGGTCCCGCACCGCTGATGCCGGCTTGTAATCCATGCAGATAGGAAGGGAGATCATTGCCTATCGGTGACAATACTCCCATACCGGTGACGACTACTCTTTTAGACATACAAACTCATTTTTTTGATTTTTGAACTCAAAAATTCAGAGTGCCCGCCGTGGATTTCCAGAGCGGATTGTACTATAATTGTCTCAGGGCGGACTCTTTGTAAAAATCAAATGTTGAACTTCCCGAAATAAAATATCCACAGAGGAGCATTACTTCCCCTGTGGATCCTAAGGAAATCACAGCAGGTAAGTGGGTTAAGCAGAAACCTGGGATTCCAGATATTCTATAGCATGACCAACGGTCTGGATGTTTTCGGCTTGTTCATCCGGAATAGAGATGTCAAATTCTTTCTCGAATTCCATGATAAGTTCCACTGTATCCAGTGAATCAGCTCCAAGGTCATTAGTGAAGCTCGCTTCTGAAGTTACTTCAGATTCGTCAACGCCTAATTTGTCAACGATGATTTTCTTCACCCTTTCAGCAATGTCTGACATAATGGTTGTGTTTGATTAAGGTTGCAAAAGTAAATAAAGTCTTGGCTATTCATCAAAATAAGCCGTACCATAAAAGAGCGGAATGGCAGATAAGGTTCACCAGGCATAAATGTAAGAATAGCGTTATTGCCGGGTATGCAATTCTGCAAAATATTATCGCGCTAAGGTGCCGGTTTGCAGGAACAAAAATGCGGTTTTAGCTTCGCACCTGAAATTTTTATAAATCCAAAAGAAAATAATGGCAAAAGCCGGATATCAGAACACCAAGATTGTAGCAACTGTAGGGCCTGCGTGTTCCAGTTATAACGGACTCCTAGAACTGGCCCAAGCCGGTGTCGATGTGTTCAGACTCAATTTTTCTCACGGAACGCACGCAGAACACCTGGAGGTTATCAACCATATTGTTGCCATTAATCAGGAATTTGGCTTCCATTGCGGCACCCTGGCCGATCTCCAGGGGCCTAAGATCCGTATCGGCAATATTGAAGAAAAAGAGGTGATGCTCCATAATGGTGCTGAAATTGTCTTTACTTCAGATAAGGTCCCAGGCAATGCTGAGCGGGTATACATGTCATATGAGAATTTCCCCAAAGAAGTAGAAGCCGGAGAACGTATACTCCTGGATGATGGAAAACTGGTTCTGCAGGTCATTTCTACCGACAGAGAACGCGAGGTACGTTTAAAAGTGATCCACGGAGGCATGTTGTCTTCTAAAAAGGGAGTCAACCTGCCCGATACGAAGCTGACGATCCCCAGCATGACGCCAAAGGATCATGAAGACCTTCAATTTATTCTTCTGCAACCTTCTGTCAACTGGATTGCATTATCATTCGTACGTAATGCTGAGGATGTAAAAGAACTGGCTGACCTTATTGAAGCTGCAGGCCATACTGCCAAAACGATTGCCAAGATTGAAAAGCCGGAAGCAATTCGCAATATCCGCAAGATCATCAAACAGGCTAATGGAATCATGATCGCACGAGGTGATCTGGGTGTGGAAGTGGCGATGGAAAAATTGCCAACGCTGCAAAAGGAAATTATTCGCCTCTCCATTAACAGATCGCGACCAGTGATCGTGGCTACCCAGTTGATGGATTCGATGATCAATAACCCAAGTCCCACTCGAGCTGAGATCACAGATGTTGCCAATGCTGTCTTGGACGGTGCTGATGCCGTCATGCTCAGTGCAGAAACTTCCGTGGGTAAACATCCTGCATTAGTTGTGCACGCAATGAATAAGATCATCTGCGAAGCAGAAAAACACTATTCGCCCCGGATTCAACATTCAGTTCCCTCACCAAAATCACGAACATACTGGTCAGACACCGTTTGTTATCATGCAGCTCGTATGGCGCAGGATGTGAATGCCAAGGCGATTATCGGAATGACGACATCTGGTTTTACGGCATTCAAAATTTCCTCCTATCGTCCGTTGGATAGTAAAATATTTGTCTTTTCCGAACAGCTCCATATGCTTAATGCACTCAACCTGGTATGGGGTGTGCAGACCTTCTTCTATGATAAATTTTCATCTACGGATGAGACCATTTATGATGTGGTCAATATCCTGCTGGAGGCCGGAGAAGTTAAAAAGGGAGATATCGTCATTAACACTGGGAGCATGCCCATGCATAAGAAGTACCGAACCAATATGCTGAAGCTCACGTTAGTCGATTGATTTTAACGGCAGGATACCGAAACAGGTATCTTTTCCGTTTTTAGACCCATACCCATTGTACTTATTGACCTGCGGATGAAAAGTTTGTGCCTAAAATATCGGATTTGTAGTCTGATCTTAACCTTGATACTGTCAGTGGGATTTGTACAATTTGCTGGTGCACAGAAGGTCCGCCCCACGATGGATCAAGTCAATATTGAAAAGAAGATCATCGAGGGTAAAAAGTACACACTCCTGGGTGACTGGGAGAAAGCGGAAGCGGTCTTTAAATCCATCCTCGATATTGATGTCCAAAACAGTGTGGCGAATTACGAACTTTCGCGCACGCTAGCAGGTGCCCGAAAATATTCAGATGCTCTAAGTTATATCAGGAAGGCTATCAGGCTGGAACCTGAAAATGAATGGTACCTCCTGATGGAAGCTGATATTCATGAGCGTAACAATGATCTGTTTTCAGCTATGAATGTTTATGATCAGTTGATCACACTGAGACCGGATCGTTCACATTATCATGAGATGCTCATCAGCTTCAGTAAAAAGACGGGTGAAAAAGAACGCCTCCTTTCTGCTCTGGACAAGTATGAAAAAGTAATTGGTATCAATGAATCCATTACACGCAATCGTTTTGAGACACTGGATGAAATGGGTCGCACGGATGATGCACTTTCTGCCATCCACCGGCTAACAGAGATTTATCCAAACAATATTGAATATAAATACCTCGCTGCCTCTTATGCCAAAACAAAAGGTATGGAGGACAAAGCAGTGAAGTATTACAAGGATATCATCGCCATCAATCCGGATGATTCGCGCGCCAGACTGGCATTGGCTGCGGGCCAAAAAGAAGATGGTAATAAAGCAGGGTACCTGCAATCTATTTCCACCATAATCACTAATCCTTCATTAAGTATTGATGTGAAACTGCAGGAGTTGATACCGTATGTGCTGGAATATTCTGATAAAAAAGATGCAGCATTGGGACAGGCATTAATTGATATTTCAAAACAATTAGTAACAACCCATCCGAAAGAAGCAAAGGCGTATGCCATGCAGGGAGATGTATTTTCTATCATGGGTCAAAATGAAAATGCTGTAAAATCCTATCATTCGGCAACGCAACTTAATGGGAATGTATATGCAGTGTGGGAACAATATATAAACCTGCTGATCAGCACCCGTGAATTTGAAGCTGTAATCGCTGAAGCTAATCATGCGATCGATATATTTCCTAACCAGGCATATCTGTATTATGCTGCCGGATTTGGATATTATAAAACAAAACGATTTAACGAATCGCTGGACATGCTCAATCAAGCTATGATCATGACTGGCAAAAACATTAGCCAGAAAATCAGTGTTTATAACGTCCTCGGCATGGTCTACGATGAACTTGGAGAACCTGACAAAGCTATCCAGGCATTTGAAACCGCGCTGACGCTCAATCCGCGAAGCGCTGAAACTCTCTCCCAGTATAGCCTGGTCCTCAGCCGTCGCATTGAACAAAGTGAAAAAGCGATTACGATGGCTGAAAAGGTACTCTCTGAGGGTAATCAGACTGCGATGGTCCATCAATGGATTGCCGAAGTTTTTTATAACCAGAAGAAGTATGCCAAGGCACAACAATCTATCCAGATTGCCATCCAGAAAGGAACTGATGCGTATGGATATAATCTCGCTGGTGATATATTCATAGCGACCGGAAATACCGACCAGGCACTTGAAATGTGGCAAAAAGCAATGGATATGGGATATGCCACCTCTGAGATAAAGAAAAAAATCTCAGATCATAAGAGCCAGTAACAGGACGCCCTGCCATCCCGTCATAGTAATCGAAATAGATTTGATTTTTTAAAATACACACCTATGAAAGGGATCTTTTTTTTGTTGGCGATTTGCAGCTCATTATTATTGATCCGATGCACACCAGGTAAACTGGCTGCAGGCGATTCACCGAAAGTTTTGAAAGATGTTTCTGAAGCATCCGCTTTACTTGATATCGTGCGTGCAACTGATCTGCCGTATTCATGGTATGCTGCTACAGGAACCGGTACGATCGATTGGGACGGACAACGATTGTCAGCAAAAGTCATTGTGCGGATTCAAAACGATAGCGCCATTTGGGTGCAGATTTCCAAACTTGGATTTGAAGTGGGAAGAATGCTTGTAAGACCCGACTCATCATTTTTTATCAATCGCCTGGAGCAGAGTTATGCAGCGCACCGGACTAATGATTTTTTCAAAAAATATAATCTGCCTGCAGACTTCGATATGTTTAGTAAAGTTTTTACTGGTGGCGCATACGTGCCACCTGTCCAGACCCGGATTGAGATTGAAAATGACGGAGCGCTTTACCTCGAGTCTCCACAGGTTTCCGCCCGCCATTGGATCGATACGGACAGAAGGCTGATCAAATCGCAGGTCATGGATCCAAATAAGCATGAATGGAATGCCGATTACAGCAGCTATCAGCAGGTAAATTCCGGTCAACTTTTCCCCTACCATCGTGGCAATTCTCTCCTTATTGATGGGAAGACAAATCTTTTTACCCTCGATTATTCAACAATTGAGGTGAATGTACCGCAGGAATTACCTTTTTCCATACCTTCACATTATGAAAAAATGTAATGTGTATGGCAGGCTCATAGTAGTCCTGTGTATCCTTTTTTCAGCAGTCATCATGTCCGGCCAATCCAAGGCCGATCTCGAAGCCCAGCGCAAAGCCCTGGAAAAACAGATCAAGGCCACTACGGAAACCCTTCAGAAGACTGAAAAGACCAAGTCGAAATCGGTCAGCCAGCTCAAGGTGCTGAATACCCAGATCACCCAGCGCCAGGAATTATTAGCCACGATCAATAAAGAATTGCAGCACGTAAGTAAAGAAGCTGCTGAGCAGGAGAAAAATAAAAATGAAGCTGACAGCGCCATCGACGATTTAGAAGAACGTCTGCAATATGCGCTCAGGACGGCATATGTCCGTAGTCAGCTCCAGCCTCAGTGGGTCTATCTCCTGAGCTCCTCGAGCTTCAGTCAGGCCATGATGCGCTGGATGTACCTGAGGCAATACAAGCGTTATGTATCTCAGCAATTGACAGCTCTGACAGAAAAGAAACAGTTGCACCAGGAGTTGTTACAGCAGTTGGAAGAAAATAAAAAGACAAAGACGCTGCTCTATAACGAAGAAGAGAAGGAGAAAAAAGAAATTCTTGCTGCCAAACAAAAACAGGAAGCCCTTGTCCAGGACCTGGCGAAAGAAGAGAAAAAATTACGAAGCCAGTTGACCGCCACCCAGGCGAAAAAGAAAAAGTTGGATGATGAGATCGCACGCCTTATAAAAGTTGAAACAAAAAAAGTCACCAGTGCCGGTCTTACATCAGCTCCGGAGACGAAGGCACTCAATGACCAGTTTTCTTCCAACAAAGGCAAGCTCCCATGGCCTGTCAGTAAAGGAAGTATCAGTGGCCGTTTCGGAGAACATCCTCATCCCGTCCTGAAAGGAATTGTCGTTCAAAATAATGGTATCGATATCCAGGCTGAGCCGGGTGCGGCTGTCAAAAGTTTATTCAATGGCACGATCGCTTCAGTGACCCGTATTCCCGGGTATGATTATATGATCATGGTCCGTCATGGTTTATATTTTACGGTATATAGTCGTGTGGTGAATGTCTCTGTAAAGAAGGGGGATAATGTCAACACCGGACAGAAGATCGGTAACCTCGGCAGCGAAGAGC